>NZ_MUYZ01000335.1:0-7130 GCF_003013775.1 Micromonospora sp. MH33 | reverse complement strand
CGCCGGACCGGTCCCCGCGCCGCGCCCCGGCGCGGAGGCCACCGAACCGTCCCGCCGCGCCGGCACGCTGCGCCGGCCCCGGGTCCGCGTGCCGCGCCCCCGGATCGTCCCCGCCGAACTGGAGGTCCGCTGACATGGGTGGCCTGCGTTTCCTGCCCTGGGTACGCGACGGCGTCGCCCGGGTGGTCGCCGACACCGACCCGCTCGCCGGGGCCCTCCCCCGGGCCCGGGCCGCGGTCGACCTGACCGTCACGGCGCTGGGCACCGAGACCGCGACCGGGGCGACCCGGGAGATCACCGGCACCTCGACGGCGCTGCTGCACGGTCCCGGCGACGTGGTCGGCGTCGACCCGGAGGAGATCATCCGCAGCTTCCCGGCCCCGGGCGCGGAGAACGTCGAGGTGTCGATGTTCGCGGCCGTCGAGTTCGACCGCCCCGACCTGCCCTGGCTCTACACCCCGGCCCGGCCGGACGCCAACGGCGGGCTGCGCCCCTGGCTGGTGCTGGTCGTGGTGCCGGTCGACGGGGGCGGCGAGCTGCGCACCGAGGCGGGCCAGGCGCTGCCCCGGCTGGCCACCACCGTCCGGCAGCTGCCGGCTCTTGCCGAGTCGTGGGCCTGGGCGCACGCCCAGGTGCTGGTCACCACCGAGGGCGAGGACGTCGCCGCGGTGATCGCCACCGCGCCGGAGCGGACCCTGTCCCGGCTGGTCTGCCCCCGCCGCCTCGCCGCCGGCGCCGAGTACCTGGCCGCGGTGGTCCCGGCGTTCGAGGCCGGCGTACGGGCCGGACTCGGCGAGCCGGTGGCGGACGCCGGGCCGCTCGCCCCGGCCTGGGGGCCCGGGTCCGGGAACCCCGGGCCGGACGACGCGGTGCTGCTGCCGGTCTACCACCACTGGACCTTCCGCACCGGGCCGGACGGCGACTTCGAGTCGCTGGCGCGCCGGCTGCGGGCCCGGCCGCTGCCGGCCGACGTCGGCCGGCAGCCGGTGGACATCGCCGCGCCCGGCGGCGGCCTGCCGGCGCAGGCGCAGGAGGGCGTCGGGGGGCGGTCGGTGCTCGGCTTCGAGGGCGCGCTGGCCTCGCCCGCGATGACCCCGACCGCCTGGGCCGAGGACGTCCGCGCCGCCTGGCAGGGCGCCCTGACCGGGCTGCTGCGGCACGCCGCCGACCGGCTCACCCCGCCGCTCTACGGCGACCTGCACAGCCAGGAGACCCAACTCCCCGCGCCCGGCGCGGAACCGCGCTGGCTGTCCGGGCTGAACCTGGACCCGCGGCACCGTGCCGCCGCCGCGCTCGGCACCCAGGTCGTGCAGCGGCACCAGGAGGACCTGGCGGCGGCGGCCTGGCAGCGGGCCGCCGAGATCCGCGAGGCCAACGAGCAACTGCGCCGCGGCCAGGCCGCCCGCGACACCGCCGAGGCCCTGTACGCCGCCGGGTCGACCCGGACGCGCCCGGCGCCACGGTCGGCGACGACCGGCTGGTCGCCCTCACCCGACCGGTGCACGACCTCGTCGAGGTGTCGAACCCGGGGCTGGCCGCGGACACCGCGGAACCGCTGGACCGGCGCCTCGCCGACAACCCGGGCGCGGCGGCGGCCACCTCCGCGTCGGTGCGCCGGCTGCTGCGCCCGCGCGGCCCCCTCGCCCGGCGGGTCGACACCGACGGGGCGGCGGCGCTGACCCGGCTCGCCGGCGGCGCCAGCGCGGTCCCCGCCGCCCGGGTGCCGGCCGGCGGCGCCGTGCTGGACACGCTGGTCAGCGACGGGCGCGGGGTGGGCGACCTGACCCGCGCCGTGATCGAGGCGGCCGCCGCGAACCCGTGGTGGCACACCGGGACCGGTGCCGTGCGCGCCCTCGCCGCCCCGGTCACCGCGCTGGCTGCCGACGACCCGGTCACCCGCGTGGTCACCAACGGCGGCGACCTGCTCACCGGCAAACGGTTCTTCGTCGGCGCGGCCGACGGCCGCCTGTTCGAGCGACGCCAACTCGCCCCGGACAACTGGGTGTGGCGGGACCACGGCGCCCCGCCCGGCACCGCCGTCGCCACCTCCGGCGCCGTCCTGGCCCCCGGCCGGGTCTACGTACGGACCCACGACAGCCGGCTGTTCGAGCGGAGCTGGGACGGGGACCGGTGGGTGTGGGCGGACTGCGGCGCCCCGGCCGGGGGCGTGCACAGCCGCCCGGCGGCCGGCGGCGGGCTGATCTACGTCCTCGGGGGCGACACCGCGCTGTGGCGGTTCGACCCGACGGCCCGCTCCTGGACCTCGCTGGGCACCCCGGTCGGCGGCAACGAGCGGCTCTGGGGCACGCCCCGGCCGTCCTTCGTCGGTGTGCTGGTCGCCACCAGCAGCAACCGGCTGTTCGGCTACGGGACGCAGTGGCGACTGATCCCCGGCCCGCCGATCTGGGGCTCCCCGGCCGCCGAACACGTCCACCCCGACAACCGGCGGGCCGTCGAGTACGTCACCCCGGACGGTCAACTCGTGTCGCTCTACGGCGACGCCACCCAGCAGCACGATCCCGTGCCGGAGGGCCGACGGGTGATCTCGCTGGCCCAGGACGCGCCCCCGTTCGGCAACGAGGAGGAGCCGGGCATCGCGACGCTCACGGCCAGCGTCACCAACCCGGCGGACGTGCGCCTCATGACCCGCTACCTCTGGTACCACGACGGGCAGGAACGGTACATCTGGAGCTGGCGTACCGAGACCACCCAGGTGCCGGCCGGCGGGTTCGGCGCGCACCGGCCCGGGCCGCTGGTCGGCGACTCGCGCGACGGCGAGCTCTTCGCGGTCACGGCGGACGGCCGGCTCACCTCCTGGCGCTGGGCCTACTCGCGGCCGACCGCCTGGGTCGACCACGGCACCCCGGCCGACCCGCGCGGCAGCGGGCCGACCGACGCGCCCGCGCCGGCAGCCGGCCGCGCACCCAGGTCGCGCACAGCCTCACGGAGGACGGCGCGGTACGGGAGCCGGCCCTCACCGCCGCGGTGGACGGCCCGGCCGTCCCGGCGGTGGCCCGGGCCACCGCCACCACCCTGGGCGCCGTGCTGCCCACGGCCCGGCCCACCCTGGTCACCGCCGCGCTGCTGCCGGGCACGACGGCGGGCACCGCCCGGATCGCCTACTGGATCGGCCGCGAGGCGGACGCGAACGGGGCGGCGGCCGGCGGCTGGACCGGCCCGTTCGAGCTGCCCGACCCGGTCAGCGCGGAGGCCGCCGGGCTCGACGTGGCCCTCGCCGACCTGGACGGCGACGGCCGCCCCGAGCTGATCGTGGCGTACGCGGTGAACCGCGCCGGCCGCACCGACAACACGGTGTTCTACCGGATCGGCTGGCGGCTGGACGAGACCGGCGCGGCGGCCGACGGCTGGAGCGACTCACTGCCCACGCCGATGCGGCTCGGCTCGGTCACCGCGGTCGGCGTCGACGTGGTGGACCTGACCGGCGACCAGACGCCGGACCTGCTGGTCTTCGCCACCGGCACGGTGGGCGGCGCGCCGGTGGCCCGCTACCTCACCGGGAAGGGCCTCAACCGGCGCGGCCGGGTCGTCGGCGGGTGGACCGCGGCGCGGGCGGTACCGGACGAGGCGGCCTTCGCGACCGCGGACGGTGCCGGCGTGGCCGTCGCCGACATCACCGGCACCCGTCGCCCCGACCTGGTGGTGGCCCGGCGCAACGGCGGCACCGTCACCTGGCGGGCCGCCTTCGACCTCGACCCCGACGGCGTCCCGGTGAGCTGGACAGCCGCCCTGACCGCGGCCGGAGCCGCCGACGCGGGCCCCCGCGGCTGCGCGGTCACGATCGCCGACCTGCGGGCCGACCTGGTCGCCGACCGGGCCAAGATGGGCGACGACTTCATGTCCGCGGCGGCCGCCCACCAGGGCCGGCTCGCCCCGGCCCAGGCGCTGGCCCGCGACCACCACCCGGCCCCGGTGGCGCTGGACGACGCCGCCGCGGCGGTCCGCGAGACGGTACGCCCGGAGACCGCCGTGGCCGGTGAGGTGCTGGCCGGGCTCACCCTCGGCGACGGCGACCTGGTCGACGCCCTGCCGGACAGCGGCGACCCGCTGCGCCGGCTGCTCGCCGGGGTCACCTTCGACGTGCCCGCCTACGAGCTGCTGCGCGGGCTGTCCCAGGAGCACGTGGTGCCGAACCTGCCGGCCGTCGCGCCGGAGACCATGACGGCGCTGGCCGCCAACCCGCGCTTCATCGAGGCGTTCCTGGTCGGGCTCAACCACGAGATGAGCCGGGAGATGCTGTGGCGGGAGTTCCCCGCCGACCCGAGGCAGACCTGGTTCCGGCAGTTCTGGGACGTCCGGGGCGCGGTGTCCGCGGGCGCGCCGCTGACCGACATCCCGGCGCTGACCGACCCGGCCTGGCGCAACGGGCCGCTGGGCAGCCACCTGACCGCCGTGGGCGCGCCCGGTGAGCAGTCGCTGGTGCTGGTCATCCGCGGCGAACTGCTGCGCCGCTACCCGTCCACCGTGGTCACCATGCGGGCGGCCACCTGGACCGGGCCCGAGGAACGCACCCCGACCGGGTTGGACGTGCTGCCGATCTTCAACGCCTGGCTCTCCCCCGACCTGCTGCTGTTCGGCTTCCCGTACACCGCCGAGGTGGCTCGCGGTGCCGCTCGCCGGGCCGACGGGGCGGCCGGGCACTTCTTCGTGCTCCGCGAGCAGCCCGCCGCGCCCCGCTTCGGGGTGGACCTCACCGGCGACCCGCCGCCGCCGGACGCGGTGGTGTTCGCCGGCCGGCAGGGCCGCAACGCCGCCGACACCGCCCGCGCGGTGCTGCAACGCCCCGTCCTCCTGGCCCGCCACGCCAGTGACCTGCTACCCACGCCGGAGAGCCAGTCATGAGCACCTCGACGTACGCCGCCGACCGGCCGCCGCTGTCCGGCGCGCTGACCGGCACCCCGTGGACGCTGACGGCCGCCGCCCCGGCCGTCCTGCTCCCGGTCCGCCTGGAGACCCGGTTCGCCGGCGCCACCCTGAAGATCCGCGTCTACCCCGACCAGATCCACGTGGACGACCACGAGCCCGGGCTCACCGCCGAGGAGATCGCGGCCGGGCGGGCGTACTGGGGGGACGGGCAGCCCGGCGGGCCGACCGGAACCCCGGACGAGGCGGCCTGGAGCGACCTGGTCCGCCGCTTCGGCGCGCCCCGGGCCGGCTGGATCGCCCGGGTACTCGAACCGGTCGGCGGGGTGTTCCCCGACCCGCTGACCCGCACCGGCCCCTGGTGCGAGCCGGCCCGGGCCCGGCTGCTGCCCACCCAGTGGTACGCGGTGGGCCGCACCGCCGGCGGAACGCTGTTCAGCGGCACCTCCGACCCGGTGACCCGGGACCTGGCGGTCGGCCCGAGCCCGGTGCCCGACACCGCGACCGGCACCATCGACCCCGCCGACGAGGCGCTGCCGATCGACGCCGGGATGCGCTGGACGGTCGACTTCGCCGCCGCGAAGGCCGCCGGCATGGCGTTCACCGTCACCGTCCCGCTCACCGCCAAGGGCGAGCCGGAGCAGGTCGAGCGGCTGCTGGTGTTCGGCCTGGACGCCGCCACCGGCCCGGCCGGCTCCGCCCGCGCGCTGGCCCGGCTGCTGGAGGCGCACGCCGCCACCGACGGGCTGGCCTTCCTCGCTCCCGACACCCCGACCAACAACACCGGCACGGACACCCCGGCCGCCACGCCGACCGTGACGGCGGTGTCAACTTCGGACAGCGCCGCCGGGGCCGCCATGCCGGAGGCGGCCGCCGCCCTGGCCGCCGCCGCCCTGGGCGTCCCGCTGACCGCCGCGCCGGACGACGCCCTCGCCGCCGCCCGCCGCGCACCGGCCCGCACCGGCGCGCCCACCGGGCTGGCCCGGGGCGGCGGCGCCACCGCCGTCGACCGGCCCACCGGGCGGCTGGTCCGTCGGCTGCTCTGGCCGGCCAGCTTCGGCGGCCTGCTGCGCCACCTGCTGCCGGTGGCCACCCCGGCCGAGCGGGCCGCGGTCCGCGCGCACTTCGTCGAGCACGTGCACGCCGAGGGTCCGCTGCCGACGCTGCGGATCGGCCGCCAGCCGTACGGGCTGCTGCCGGTGGCCAGCCTGCGGAACTGGCAGCCGGCCGGGCCGGGCGAGGCGAAGGCGGTCGCGCTGCTGAACAACCTGTGGCGCAAGGTCTGGCTCGCCTCCCCGGTGCCGCGGATCGTGCCCGGCCTGGCCGACCCGGAGGCCACCCTGCTGGAGATCCTCGGCACCGACGCCCGGGTGCTGGAGGTGCGGGCCCGCAGCATGCTCGGCAACGAGTACGTGAGCTGGCTGTGGCGCTTCGCCCGGCTCGGCCTCGGCCCGGACTGGCGCGAGCAGGTGGTGGAGCCGGCGCGGGACCTACTCGCCGCGCTCGGGCTGGGCGGCCCCACCGACCCCCGGCTCTCCCTGGCGGTCTTCGCCAAGCAGGCGTACGCGCTGGGCACCCCGCTGCTCGACGGGCCCGGGGCGCCCCGGGCCGGACGGGTGCGGGCCTACCTCGACGCGCTGGCCGCGGTCGGGCTGCGGGGCGACGAGGTCCCGGCCAGCCCCGGCGACGGGCCGGTGCCGCTGTTCCACCGGCTGCTCCGGGCCGCCCTGATCGCCGAGCACTCGGCCGCCGCGGACGCCTTCGCCGCCGAGGCGAACCTCCCCGGGGCCGCGGAGCTGCCCGAGCCGGAGCTGGTGGACATCCGCCCGCACGAGCGCACTCCGGTGCTGCGCCGGCGGCTGGCCGTGCCGGTGCCCGGCACCACCGCCACCGTCGGCGCGTACCTGGCCGGCACCTCCACGGACCCCCGGCAGGTGCGGGCCACCGCCGACCTGCGGGACTTCCGCACCGCGCTGACCGGCCTGCGCGACGCCCTCGACGACGGGCTGCCCGCGGCCGACCTGCACCGGCACGTGGCCGGCACGCTCGGCCTGGCCAGCCACCGGCTGGACGCCTGGATCACCTCGCTGGCCACCCGCCGGCTGGCCCAGGTCACCGCCGGCCCCGCGCCCGGGGTGCACGTCGGCGGGTACGGCTGGGTGGTCGACCTCGCGCCGGCCGGCAAGCCGACCATGGTGGAGCGGCCGGCGGACATCCCGGCGTCGGTGGCCCCGCCCACGCTGCCGCTC
>NZ_MUYZ01000334.1:0-7139 GCF_003013775.1 Micromonospora sp. MH33 | reverse complement strand
AGCGCCCGGCCGGCGGCGGTCCGATTGCGCTCGGCCGCGCCCCGCCGGGTCGTGTCGTAGCGTTCGACGGCGGCGGCGGCGCCGGCCGGGTCCGCGAGGGCGGCGGCTACGGCGGCCGCGGCCTCGTCGGCGTCCGCGATCCCGCTGTTCATCCCCCGCGCGCCGAAGGGCGCGAAGAGGTGGGCGGCCTCCCCGGCCAGCAGCACCCGGCGGTGCGGGTCGGTGAACGCCGGCGCGACGCGTTGCTGGAAGTGGTAGTGCGACACCCAGAGGATCCGGTCCGTGGCGCCCGGGTCGAGCACTCGCGGCAGCCAGTGCCGTACCCGGTCGGGGGTGGCGATGGTCTCCTCGGTGTCACCGGCCAGGCACTGGAGGTCGACTTGGACGCCGCCGGCGAACGGGATGACCAGGACGTGCCGGCCGTTCATGCCGGGGTGGTGGTAGTGGAAGATCCGTTCCGCCGGGTAGGGGTGGTCCGGGTCCTGCTCCACGTCGACGACCACGTGGAAGCGGGGTGAGCGGTGTCCGACGATCGGGATGCCCAGCGCGCGGCGGATCGCCGAGCGGGCTCCGTCGGCGGCGATGACGTGGCCGGCCCGGAAGGTGGCCCCGTCGGCGGTGGTCAGTCGTATCTCGTCGGGGTCCACGTGGATGGTCTCGACGGTGGCGTCCCAGTGGATCCGCACGTCCTGCCGCTTGGCCGCGTCCCGGAGCAGCCGCTCGGTGTCTACCTGCCGGAGGCTGGTGAACGGGGGGAGGCCGCCTCGATGGCGGGGTGGGTAGCTGCGTCGGAACACCTCGCGGCCGGCGTACCGGGTGGACCGGGTGTGCCAGACGAGTCCGTGCCGGGCCAGCTCGCCGCCGAGGCCGGGGGCGATCCGTTCGAGCCGGTGCAGCGTCTCACCGTGCACGTACAGCGCGCGGCTGCCGGGGCGGACGCGGTCGGCCGGATCGGCCTCGAGCACGGTTGCGGGCAGTCCGCGCGCCCGCAGCGCCAGGGCCGCCGCCAGGCCGACCGGGCCCGCACCGACCACCAGGACCGGTTGTGGTGGCGCGGTCACGGTCGGGCCCCGACGGTACGGGCGGCGCGGGCAGGCGGTTTTGTGGCTTCCTCCCGCAGCCGGGCCTTGTCGACCTTGCCCACTGCGGTCTGGGGCAGGGTGTCGAGCACCCGGAGCCGGTCCGGCAGCTTGTACGCGGCGATCCCGCGTTCCCGCAGGAAGCTGGTGAGCTGGCCGAGCCGGGGCGCCTCGCCGCGGGGTACCACGAACAGGCAGCTCCGCTCGCCGAGGAGCGGGTCGGGCATGGCGACCAGGGCCGCTTGGGCCACCGCCGGGTGGGCGAGGACGTGGTTCTCCACCTCCTCGGCGGACACCTTCTCCCCGCCGCGGTTGATCACGTCCTTGCGGCGTCCGGTGATGACCAGGTGCCCGGTGGGCAGCCGGCGGGCGAGGTCGCCGGTGCGGAAGAAGCCGTCGTCGGTGAAGGCCCGCGCGTTGTGATCCGGTGCGCGGTAGTAGCCGCGGAAGGTGTAGGGGCCGCGGACGAGCAGCTCGCCGGTTTCGCCGTCGGGCACCGGGTGGTCGTCGTGGTCGACGATGCGGATCTCGTCGTCGGGTGAGAGCGGCTTGCCCTGGGCGGTGAGGAGCAGGTCCTCGGGGTCGTCGAGGCGGCTCTGGCTGAGTAGGCCCTCGGCCATGCCGAAGGACTGTTGGAGGCGGCAGCCGAGAGCGGCGGACATGCGGCGGGCTGCCTCGGGCGTGACGTGGCTGCCGCCGACCTGGACCAGGCGCAGGCTGCTCAGGTCCGCGGACCGGTTGGCGACGGCGTCGGCCCAGATCAGCCCGAGCGGCGGCACCAGCCCGGTGACGGTGACCCGCTCGGCGGCGATCAGCGGGAACGCCTCGTCGGGGCTGCCGTTGGGGCAGAGCACCACGCGGCCGCCGACGGAGAGGGTGCCGAGGACGCCGGGGCAGGCCAGGGCGTAGTTGTGTGCCACCGGCAGCACCGCCAGGTAGACGGTGTCGGAGTCCAGGCCGGCGTTGGCTGCGCTGAGCCGGATGTTGTACCAGTAGTCGTCGTGGGTGCGCGGGATCAGCTTCGGAACGCCGGTGGTGCCGCCGGAGAGCAGGAACAGCGCGACGTCGGTGGGATCCGGTTCGGGTAGTTCGACCGGCTGCGTCTCGGTCAGGTCCGCGTACCGGAGGAGGCCGTCGGCATGGCCGGGGTCGCCGACCACGACGACCGTGCGCAGGGCGGGCAGTTCGGCCCGTACCTGGGCGGCGAGCGCGCGGTGGTCGAAGCCGCCCGCGACGTCCGGGACGATGTAGGCCACCGCGTCCGAGGCGCGGCAGAGGTAGTCCACCTCGGTGCGGCGGTGGGCGGGCAGGGCGAACACCGGTAGCGCGCCGAGTCGGAACAGGGCGAAGCAGAGCACCACCAGCTCGGGCACGTTCGGCAGGTGCACCACCACGCGCTCGCCGGGTCGGATGCCCTGCTGGCGCAGGCCGGCGGCGACGCGGTCAGCCTGCTCGTCCAGTTCGGCGTAGGTCCATCGGTCCTGCCCGGCTACCAGCGCGGTGCGCGGGCCGTGGGTGTGCGGGGCCGCGCGCAGCAGGGCGCCGAGCGGTTCGCCTCGCCAGTGTCCGGCGGCCCGGTAGCGGTCGGCCAGCTCCCGGGGCCACGGTACGCAACCCTCCAGCACGTCGTCCTCCTCTCGGTCAGGCTGTTCGGATGTGGGTCAGGGAGTGAGTTGTTCCAGGTCCCAGCCGCCGTCGTGGCGTCGCTGGTAGCGCAGCCGGTCGGGTGCGCCGTCGACGCGGCCCTGCCAGAACTCGATCCGTCGCGGGAGCAGGCGGTAACCGCCCCAGTCTCGCCCTCGGGGCACCTCCTGGCCGGCGTAGCGCCGTTCCAGCGCGGTGATCCGGTCGCGGATCACCTCCTGACCGTCGACGACCGTGGACTGGTCGGAGGCGCGGGCCAGCAGTTGGGCGGGGCGGGGCAGGTGGCCGAAGAAGCCGTCGGCGCTCACCTCGTCGAGGCGCTGGGTGTCGCCTTCGACCCGGACCTGCCGGTCGGCTTCGAGCCAGCCGAAGCAGAGTGCGGCCCGGGGGTTGACGGTCAACTCCAGTCCCTTGCGGCTGTCGTAGCGGGTGAGGAAGACGAAGCCGTGGTCGACGCGCACCACGTCGACCAGCCGGGCGGCGGGCTGGCCGTCCGGGGCGACCGTGGCGAGTACGGCGGCGGCGGGGTCGTACGGCTCGGTCGCGGCCCACTCGGCCTGCCATCGGCGGAACTGTGCGACCGGGTCCGGGTCGGCCTGGTGCGGGGGCAGCCCGTCGCGGCGGTAGCGGGCCCGGGTTCTGGCGAGGTCGTTGGTCATTCGTCCCTCCAGCGGAGCGTTTTAACATCTTTTGAGTTCTATATTCGAATATGTTACGGTCCTAGGACCGGCGCTGTCTCCCATCGAAGGGATGCCATCCGATGAGCACTTCCTCCCTCGCCGCCTCGAACCTGGTCGAACGGCACCGGGCGGTCGACTCGCCCACCACGTTCCGGCTGCTGGACCTGGAATGGGATCTGCTGCCCGGGGTCTTCGCACCGCACCTGACACAGTCGGCCGCGCTCTACGCCGAGTGGCTGCCCTACCCGGTCGGCGGCTCGTTCTGCGAGATCGGCAGCGGCACCGGATACCTGTCGGTGCTGGCCGCCCTGCGGGGCTGCGCCGCGGTGACCGCGACCGACATCAGCCCGGTGGCGGTCGACAACACCCGGCGCAACGCGGCCCGGCACGGCGTGGCCGACCGGCTCAGCGTCCACCAGGGCGACCTGTTCACCCCGATCCCGGCCGGCGAACGCTTCGACGTCATCTTCTGGAACTCCAACTTCGTGGACACCGACCAGCCGGCCCCCGACGGCGACCACCTGCACCACGCCCTGTTCGACCAGGGCTACCGCGCCCACGAGGGCTATCTCGCCGGGGCCCGGGAACGCCTGCACCCCGGAGGCCAGCTGCTGCTCGGCTTCACCGACCTCGGCAACGCCGACCGGCTGGCCGAGCTGGCCGACCGGCACGGCTGGCGGGTGCGCGTGCAGCGGGCGGTGCGCTGCGCGGCGCCCCAGGGTGACCTGCACTACCAACTCCTTCGCCTCGAATCCCGCTGATCGGCTCCCGCTGATCGGTCCGGACCCGGCGCCGGTGGCCCCGCAGGCCACCGGCGCCGGCACGTCACGGCGTCGACGGCCAGCCGGCCGTCGCGCTGGCGCTGTGCCCGAGCAACCGCATCGCCTCGCCGACCACCGCGGGTCCGGCCTCGCGCAGATAGAAGTGGTCGCCGGGGAAGACCCGACTGTCGAACCTGCCGGTGGTCACGTCGGCCCAGGCACGCATCTCCTCGTCGCTCGCCTCGGTGTCACCGGCCGCGCTGAATCCGGCCACCGCGCAGCTCAGCGTCGGCAGCGGATCGGCCGGCCAATAGTCTTCGATCAGCCGGTAGTCGGCGCGCAGGCTGGGCAGCACCAGTTCCCGCAGGGCCGGGTCGTCCAGCAACGACCCGTCGGTGCCGCCGAGGCGGCGCAGGTCCGCCAGGATCGCCTCGTCCCCGCCGACGTGGACGGTCTCCACCCGCTGCCGGTGCGGCGCCGGCCGGCCCGAGACCACCAGCAGCTGCGGCGGCCGCCCGGCCCGCTCCAGCCGCTGCGCCACCTCGTAGGCCAGTGCCGCGCCCATGCTGTGCCCGAACAGGATCAGCCCGGCGGTGGACAGCGGGACGAGCGCACCGGCGGCACTGTCCGCCAGCTCGCCCAGCGTCGCCGGCAGCGGGTCGCTCAGCCGGTCCTCCCGGCCCGGGTACTGCACGGCGAGCAGCTCCGCGGACGCGGGCAGGGCGCTGTTCCAGCGGCGGAAGAAGGCGGCCGTGCCCCCGGCGTGGGGGAAGCACACCAGCCGGAAGCCGGGCAGGGGGCGCGGATCGAAACACCGCAGCAGCCCGCCGGCGCCGTACTGCTTCATGACGATGCCTCCTGTCGTTCGATGTGCGGGGCGAGGGTGGTCGGGGTGGTGTTGCGGTCGTGGCTGACCGGGGCGCACCGGTCGGCGGCCGGGCGGGAAACCTCGTCGGAACCGGCGCCGCCGGCGGGCACCGCGAGCGGCAGCGGCTGCGGCTCTGGGCGTTCCCGCAGCTCCGGCGGGCCGAGCCGGCGGGTCACCTCCTGCCAGAGCTTGCAGACGCCGAGGTGGTACTGCCCCTCGGCCAGCCCGTCCCGCTCCCCCACGGCGGCCCGGACCAGCTCGTCCAGCGCGCGGGCCACCCCCTGCGGCCAGAGGTCGCCGACGATCTCGCGGTAGCTCTCGGCGACCGCCGGGCCGAGCGGGGCGGCGCTCGGCAGGTCCAGATACTCCTCTGGCGCGGTGGACAGGTCGACCAGGTCGGCCGTGGAGCGGGGCAGGTGCGCGCGGGGCGACCAGAGCACCGGGCCGTGGGTGCCGGTCAGCGTCAGCAGGCCACCGGGGAAGCCCACGGTCACCCGGTGCAGCAGGTGGGCGTGGTTGTCCGGATCCGCCGGGTCGAGCTGGTTCTGCACCCGCAGGGTCACCGGCACACCGCCGATGACGCCGTCCAGGCTCCGGTACGGAACGTCCAGCTCGGACATCCGGCGCAGCGCCTCGGGAAGCCCGACCGGGTCGGCGAATCCCGCTGGGCGCAGCCGTCCGACCACCCGGCCGACGATGTCGAGCAGGCTGAACGTGACCTGGATGCCGGCCATCGCGTCGACGAAGAGGGGGCGCTGACCGGCGGCGGCCAGCCGGGCTGCCGCGTCGAGGAACCGGCGTACCGGCGCCACGTGCACGTAGTGGGTGTTCAGCTGGTACGCCACCGCGGACCGCCGGGCCTGCCGCAGGCAGCGAGCCAGCTCGTCGGGGTGGACCGGGTGCTCCTGAAGCACGTGCACACCCCGGTCGAGCAGCGCCTCGGCCAGCTGCGCCCCCGGGCCCCCGTTGATGGCCGTACCGACCACCACGCAGGCGATGTCGATGTCGTCGGGCAGTTCGTCGACGCCGGTCAGCAGGGGTACCCCGTAGTGCGCGGCGACGGCCTTCGAGCGTTCCCCTCCCCGGGCGAGCACCCCGGCCAGCTCGTACCGGTCGGCGGCCCGGGCGATCCCGGCGAGGTAGATCCGGCCGAACTTGGTGCCGGCGACCACCACCCGCCACCGGTCGCCACCGCCGCGCGGGCCGGTCGGTCGCGTCGTGCCGTTCACAGCACCCCCTCCTCGACCTCGGCGGCTGCGGCGGCCGCCTCGTCGGACACCTCCACCGACAGCAGTGCACCCCAGTCCCGCAGCCGTCGCACCGACCGCTCGGGCGGCAGCGCCGCGTCCGCGCGGTGCCGTCCCGGCGGCAGCCCGCCCTCGGCGACGGTGCGCGCCGCCAGCGCCGTGACCGCCCCGCTGAGCAGATACGTGTCCGGGGCGCGGGCGACCAGCGTCCGGGTCAGCGGGCCGGTGTCGGTCCGCCCGGTCAGCTCCAGCACGAAGAGCTGGTAGGGGCGTAGCCCGGCGGCGTCCAGCTCGGCGGCGTGGCAGAGCTGCGAAACGGCCTCACCGGGCGCGACCGCGCCGCCGGAGCGCAACCGGCCCAGCAGCGCCAGCGTGTGTTCGCCGTCGAAGACGTTGAACCAGCTCGCCTCGACCAGCCCGAGCTCCGCGGCGACGCGGCGCAGTTCACCGCTGAGGTAGGGGAAGGCACTGACCAGGCCGGGGAAGAACGGTACGGGCTCTCCGAGCCGGGGGGCCAGGGCGCCGGCCGCCACCCGGCCGTCGCGCCAGGCGGCCCCGGCGGTGCCGTATCCCTCGGTCAGGCTGGCCAGGTAGTCGGCGGCGGCGGCCGGGGTGAACCGGTCCCGCCCGCCGGCGTAGCCGGTGAGGCTGTCCACCCGGGTGAAGGGCGGCCCTGCGAGCAGGCGCGGCAGCAGCCCGGTCAGGCCCGGGCTCATTCCGGCGGCCAGCACCGCGACCCGTCCCGGGCCGGGCAGCCCGGCCGCGGCGAGCTGCCCGTCGAGCACGTCGTCGCCGGCCGCGTCGACGTAGTGCGCCCCGGTGGCCTCGGCGACGGCGGCCACCCGGGGGCCGACCGCCGT
>NZ_MUYZ01000333.1:0-7204 GCF_003013775.1 Micromonospora sp. MH33 | reverse complement strand
CGGCCGACCCGCCGGTGGAGGTGGAACCGACCACCGGGGCGCCGGTGGACGCCGTCCCGCGCCGGGTGCCGGTCCGGCAGCCGCGCTGGCACCGTCGTTCCGCCCCGCCGGACGGTGGGACCGCCTGGGCGCCGATCGAGGAGGTGCACTGGGACGGCACCCCGCTGCGGGAGGAGCCGCAGCGGCGGGCCGCCCGCCGGCCGGGCCGCCGGTCGGCGTCCCGGCGCGAGCAGCCGGTTCGTCCCCCGGATCCGGTCACCGGCCTGTCCGTGCTGCTGTCGTTGAGCCTGCTGGCGGCGTTCTTCGCCTGGGTGAGCGCCGGGCCGCTGTGGCTGGCCGTGGGGCATTCCACGAGCGGCACAGCGGTGATCACCAACTGCACCGGCGGCGGGCTGACCCAGCGCTGCCGGGGGATCTTCCTGGCCGACGGCGAGCGCTTCCTGGCCCACGGGGTCCGGGTCAGCGGGGTGCCGGCCGAGCGCAGCGCCACCGGCTCGGCGCTGCCCGCCCGGATGACCGGGCCGGCCGGCGGCACCGCGTACGCCGACGCCGGCGCCGGCCGGCACCTGCGCTGGTTGCTCGGGCTGCTGCTGGTGGCCGGCTGCGCCGCCGGGATCGCCCGGTGGACCGGCGCGACCCGGCTGCCGGACCCCCGGCACCGCCGTTGGGCGGTGGGTGTGGCGCTGGCCGGCCCGCTGCTGATCACCGTCGGCTTCCTGGGCTCGGCCTGGTAGCCGCGGTCAGCTGTGCACGACCGTGTAGACCTCGCGGCGGCGCAGCCCGAACTCGGTGGCGACCTCGGTGATGGCGTCGCGCCGGGACAGCCCGGCCGCCTCCCGCGCGGCGACCGCGGCACGCAGCGTGTCGTCGTCGGGCCGGACGGCCGCGGCCGGCGGCGCCCCGGCCACGACCAGGGTGATCTCGCCGCGCGGGTCGCCCGCCGCGGCCCACTCGGCCAGCTCGCCGAGCGGCCGGCGGACCACCTCCTCGTACGTCTTGGTCAGCTCGCGGCAGAGCGCGGCGGGCCGGTCCGGGCCGAACGCCTCGGCCAGGTCGGCCAGCGCCCCGGTGATCCGGTGCGGCGCCTCGAAGAGCACCAGGGTGCGTTCCTCGCCGGCCAGCGCACGCAGCCGGGACCGGCGGGCGCCGGGCGTGCGGGGCAGGAAGCCCTCGAAGCAGAACCGGTCGCAGGGCAGCCCGGACAGCGCCAGGGCGGTGGTCACCGCGCTCGGCCCGGGAGCCGCGGTGACCGGGATCCCGGCGTCGAGGGCGGCCCGGACCAGCCGGTAGCCGGGGTCGGAGACGCTGGGCATGCCACCGTCGGTGACCAGCGCGATCGTGTAGCCGGCGGCGAGCACGTCGACCAGTTCCGGGGTCCGGCGCTCCTCGTTGCCCTCGAAGTAGGAGACGATCCGGCCCGGCACGGTCACCGCCAGGTCCCGGGCGAGCCGGGTGAGCCGGCGGGTGTCCTCGGCGGCGACCACGTCGGCGGTGGCGAGCACCTCCCGGAACCGGGCGGACGCGTCGGCCGGGTTGCCCAGCGGCGCGCCGAGCAGCACCAGGCGGCCAACCTCGGACATTTCACCCACGACGTGCGCTCCTTCATCGACGGCCGTACCAATCTCGGCGACGACGGGCGCCACCGGGCACCTTCGCAGCCTACGATCGCCGGGTGACGAGTGCGTCGACAGCACAGAGCGCGAACGCGGGCGGGTCCGCCGACGAGCCGACCGCCGCCGACCGGACCACCGGCTCCGCGACGAGCGGCGGCCGTGGCCGGATCCCGGCCGTCGTCCGGCGACGGCTCGACACGGTCGACGCGCGCCTCGACCGGGGGCAGGCATGGCTGGCCACCGGGGTCGTGGTGGCGATCGCGGCGATCCTGCGCTTCGTCGGGCTGAGCGGCCCCAACGGGAAGATCTTCGACGAGATCTACTACGCCCGCGACGCGTACGGGCTGATCGACCGCGGCGTCGAGTGGAACTACAAGGACAACGGCCCGTCGTACGTGGTGCACCCGCCGCTGGGCAAGTGGCTCATCGGCCTCGGCGAGTGGGCCTTCGGCTACCAGGACGCGGAGACGAAGATCTCCGTGCCGGGGCACCTGATGACCACCGCCCCCGAGTTCGGCTGGCGCTTCGCGGCGGCGATCGCCGGCACCCTGTCGGTGCTGCTGCTGGTGCGGATCGGCCGGCGGATGTTCCGGTCGACGACGTTGGGCTGCGCGGCCGGGCTGCTGCTCGCCCTGGACGGCTTCCATTTCGTGCTCTCCCGCACCGCGCTGCTCGACATCTTCCTGCTGCTGTTCGTGCTGGCCGCGTTCGGCGCCCTGGTGCTCGACCGGGACGCCCGGCGGCGGCGCTGGGCCCGGGCGCTGGAGGCGGGGCTCGACCCGTCGCTGCCGGGGCGGGCCGGCCGGCCGCCGTCGACCTGGCGGGACTGGCCGTGGTGGCGGCTGGCCGCCGGGGTGCTGCTCGGCTGCGCCTGCGCGGTGAAGTGGAGCGGCCTCTACTTCGTCCCGGCCTTCGCGCTGCTGGTGCTCCTCTGGGAGGTCGGGGTCCGCCGCTCGGCCGGGGTCCGCCGCCCGTGGCGGGACGCCCTGCTGGACGAGCTGCCCTGGCTGCTGGCGGCCGGTGTGCTGATGGTCGTCACCTACGTGGTCACCTGGTCGGGCTGGCTGCTCGGCGACGACGGCTACTACCGCCTGGCCAGCCGCTACCCGAACACCCCGGGGCTGAGCGACACCCCGGTCATCGGGCCGCTGATCAATCTGTGGGAATACCACAAGGCCGCGTACGGCTTCCACACCCAGCTCGACGACCCGCACAAGTACCAGTCGTGGCCGTGGCAGTGGCTGCTGCTCGGCCGCCCGGTCGCCTTCTACTGGTCCGGCGACGGCAACTGCGGCGCGCCGAGCTGCGCCTCGGAGATCCTGCTGCTGGGCACCCCGCTGCTCTGGTGGTCGTTCCTGCCGGCGCTGGCCGCGACGGTCTGGCTGGGGCTGGCCCGGCGGGACTGGCGGGCCGGGGCGATCCTGCTCAGCGTGGCCGCCGGCCTGCTGCCCTGGTTCTGGTTCGCCCTCGACGGCCGGACGATGTTCTCCTTCTACGCCGCGCCGGCGGTGCCGTTCCTGGTGCTGGCGGTGGTCTACGTGCTCGGCGCGATCGTCTCGCCCGCCCCGGCCGCCGGCACGGCGGCGCCACCGAACGCCGAGGACGCCTCCGACCGCCGCCTGGTGGGCGGGATCATCGCGGGCGCGTACGTGCTGCTGGTCGCGCTCTGTTTCGGCTACTTCTACCCGATCTTCGTGGGCCGGCTGATGGCCTACGCGGACTGGTCCGCCCGGATGTGGCTGGACGGTCGCTGGATCTGACCGGCGTGGCCCCGGCGGGGACCACCCGCCGGGGCGGAAAACCGGTTGCGATCACGCGACGGCCGAGGGCCGCGGCAAGAGCCCGGATCGGGGCACGAAAAAGCGCGCCCCGATCGCCTGCCACGGGGGAAGCGGGCGATTGGGGCGCGCAAGACAGAGCTTAACCACAGTGCGGCACTGGCACAACGGGTCGAGCCGGGTCAGATTCCCGACGAATGCGCCACCCCACAAAAGGTTTACATCGGGCACCTCACGGTGGGTCACGCAGGGAAAACATTACGAATTCCTTACTATCCACCGCAGCGCCCGCGAGCCGCCACGCAACTCCTGATCATGCCGCCTGTCGCATCGATTCGTTTCGATCATCAGACCCGGATGATCTTCCATTGTGGATCTCACTACACTTCGCCCCGTGATCAACAAGAGACGATCGACGGCCGTCCTCCTGGGACTGCTGGCGACGACCGCGCTGATCGGTCCGCCGCCCGCCGCGGCCGGCGACGAGACCGCCGAACCCCCCGCCGAGCCGCCCAAGGTCGAACTGGTCCTGGACGTCAGCGGCTCGATGCGGGCCCGGGACATCGACGGGCGCAGCCGGATCTCCGTCGCCCAGCAGGCGTTCAACGAGGTGGTCGACGCGCTGCCGGACGAGACCCAGCTCGGCATCCGGGTGCTCGGCGCCACCTACCGGGGCAAGGACAAGAAACAGGGCTGCCTGGACACCCAGCAGATCGTGCCGGTCGGTCCGGTGGACCGTACGCAGGCCAAGGCCGCCGTCGCCACGCTGCGCCCGACCGGCTTCACCCCGGTGGGCCTGGCGCTCCGCTCCGCCGCGCAGGACCTGGGCACCGGCAGCACCGTCCGCCGGATCGTGCTGATCACCGACGGCGAGGACACCTGCGCCCCGCCCGACCCCTGCGAGGTGGCCCGCGAGCTGGCCGCCCAGGGCACCCGGCTCGTCGTCGACACGCTCGGCCTGGCCCCCGACGAAAAGGTCCGCCGGCAGCTGCTCTGCATCGCCGGGGCGACCGGCGGCACCTACACCGCGGCGCAGAGCGCCGACGAGCTGACCGGGCGGATCAAGCAGCTGGTGGACCGGGCCCGGGACACGTACACCGCCACCCCGACCGTGGTGGGCGGGTCGGCCGGGTGCGACAACGCACCGCTGCTCGCCCCCGGCGTCTACACCGACCGGGAGGCGTTCGCCGAGCACCGCTGGTACCGGGTGCCGGTGCGCCCCGGACAGGAGCTGCGCGCCTCGGTGAGCGTCGCGCTGGACCGGCCGGTCAACCCCGACTACGGAGTGCTGCTGCGGGCCACCGCGCCGGACGGGCGGGAACTCGTCCGGGGGGTCGACGCCGGCAGCGGCCGTACCGACGTGGTCTCGGCCGGGCTGCGCTGGTCGGCCGCCGAGGAGGCCAGCCCCGCCCCGGCCCCGAGCGGGGTGCAGCCCGCGCGGACCGTCTGCCTGGTGGTCAGCAACTCGTTCGCGCCGCGCCCCGGCACGCAGGTCACCCCGGGCATGCCGGTGGAGCTGACCGTGGACGTGGTCGCCGCGTCCCCCGCCCCGGACGGGCCGGACCTCGGTCGGGGCTGGGCGCTGCTGCTCCTGCTCACCCTGGCCGGGCTGGTCACCGGGCTGGTCGCCGGGCTGCTCACCCGCTGGTGGGTCGCCACCTGGAGGGAGAACTGAGGATGCGTACGCTGATCCGCTCCGCGGCGGCGCTGGCCGCCGCCGGGCTCGCCTTCACCCCGGGGGTCGCCGCGGCCGCGCCGACCCCGTCGCCGGGTACGGCCACCGTCACCAAGGCCGGCACCTCGTTCCTGACCGCCACCACGATCACCCCCGGCCAGCCGGTCCGGGTGGGCGCCTCCACCGGCGACCACCTGTACTGGTCGTTCCGCGCCGAGGCGGGCCAGGTCCACGAGGTCACCGCCACGGTCTCCTTCGGCAAGGCGCGCACCGGCGCGTCCACCTGGACCGTCGACGTCTTCGACGGGCTGCGCCGCCGCCAGGCGTGCACGGCCGGCACGCAGACCCCGACCGCGGCGGCGACCGCGACCAGCGTCGCCCTCGACTGCACGCTGCGCCGGGTCCGGCCGTGGGCGGAACCGTGGTCCGGCGACCCGCTGCCCGGCACCTACTACCTCCGGCTCTCGGTCACCGACCTGCCCGAGCCCGACCTGGGCCTGCCGGTCGAGGTGGACCTGCTGGTCGGCGCGGAAGCCGAGGGCGGCGGGTCCGGCGACGACGGGGAACTGAAGGCGCCGCTGGTGCCGAACACCAGGGCCGGCCAGGTGCTCACCGCCGAGCCCGCCCCCGAACCGGTCGCCGAGGAGGAGGGCAGCCTCACCGGCTGGCTTCCGGAGCCCGGCTCCCGGTGGGTGTGGACCAGCGTGGGCGGCGTGCTCGCCGCCGTGGCGGGCGTCGTGGGCTTCGCGCTCACCCGCCGACCCCGCCGCCCCTGAGCCCGCGACCGGTGGCCGCCGCGCACCCGACGCGACGGCCACCGGAAGCGCGGGTCAGAAGGTACGCGGGGCGCGCGGCACCCAGCCGATGAACCGGTCCTGGAGCGAGGAGACCGCGGCGGCGCGCAGGTCCTGCGAGGCGGCGGCCAGGCAGGAGCCGAGATAGACGCTCAACGAGGCGCGGTCCACCTGGTACTCGTCCAGCAGTTGCCGACGTTTCGTGGCGCAGGGCCAGTCGTCGCCGCAGGAACCACAGGTCCAGTCGGGGGTCACGGGGGCGTGCTCGCCGGGTCGTGATTCCGACGCCTTCGCGCCAGGCGTCATCGGCCGATCCTCTCATCAATGGACACATGCGTGTGGACGGTCGCCTCCCCGCAACGACCCAACAGCGTCCCGAAACGCTCCGACGTTACATGGTTGCGGTACGTTTCCCCGTCATGCGCGACCTTCTGCCGCCCGAGGTCGCCGTGGCGGTGGCCGCCGCCGCGGACTGGACCGGCGCGCTGCTCCCGGCCGAGCGTGCCTGCCTGGGCGAACACGCGGTGGCCAGCCGCCGCCGGGACTTCACCGCCGGCCGGGTGTGCGCCCGCCGGGCGCTGGCCGGGCTCGGGCTGCCGGCCACGCCGGTGCCCGTGGCCCCCGACCGCGCCCCGGTCTGGCCGGCCGGCGTGGTCGGCGCCATCACCCACACCCGGGACTACTGCGCAGCCGCCACCGCCCGCGCCGCCGACGTCCGCGCGGTGGGCCTGGACGCCGAACGACACCGGGACCTTCCCCCAGGGGTACGCCGGAAGGTCTGCCTGCCCGAGGAGGAGGCCGACCTGGACCGGCTGCCCCGCGGGGTGGCCTGGCCGACCGTGCTGTTCAGCGCCAAGGAGACCGTCTACAAGGTCTGGCACCCGCTCGTCGGGACCTGGCTGGACTTCGCCGACGCCCGGGTCACCCTCGACCCGGACGCGGGCACGTTCACGGCCCGGATCGCGCCGGCCCGGCTCGCCGCCGCCCCGGTGACCGATCCGCCGCCATCGATAGCCGGTCGGCTCGCGGTGGACGCCGATCTGGTGCGCACGGCCGCCGTTCTGGTACCCCGGTGAGGGCCTGACGGTCGCGTTGCCGGCGGCTTGTACCGTCGTGCCGACTGACGATCTCGAAGGTGCCCAAGGAGTACGGTGAGCCACCCTCAGCCTCCGTTCGGACCGCAGGACCCGAACCAGCAGCCTCAGGAACCGCCGACCCAGGCGTTCCCCACCGCGCCGATGCCGCCGGTGTCCGGCAGCCCGTACGCGCCGCAGCCGCCGGTCTCCGGCGCGCCGCAGCCGCCCACCTCGGGTTCCCCGTACCCGCCGCCGGCCCCGGGTGGCG
>NZ_MUYZ01000332.1:0-7211 GCF_003013775.1 Micromonospora sp. MH33 | reverse complement strand
CGCGGCCCGGCGCAGACCGCTGACCTCCGTGCCCGCGCCGATCCGGGCGACCAGCCAGCCCTCGGCGACCAACTGGTCGTAGGCGGCGCTCACGGTGCCCCGGGACAGGCCCAGCTCGGCGGCGAGGGCGCGGGTGGCCGGCAGCCGGGTGGCCGGCGGGAGCCGCCCGTCGCGGATGGCGTCCCGCAGCGCCCGTTCCAGCCCGGCCCGCCGGCCGCCGGTGGCGTCCAGCTCCAGGTGCAGGTCGACGCCGAAATCGGCCCAGTCCATCGGCACGGAATTGGAGCTTACGGGCGGGCCGCCGGCGCGGCGAGACTGGCCGCATGACCGAGCTGAGCCGGCGGGCCGCCGCGCTGCGCGCGCTGCACCGCCCCGGGAACCCGCTGACCCTGCCGAACGCCTGGGACCCGGGGTCCGCCCGGGCCGTGGTCGCGGCGGGCTTCCCGGCGGTCGCCACCAGCAGCGCCGCGGTCGCCGAGGCGCTCGGCCACGCCGACGGCGAGGCCACGCCGGTGGCCGGGATGTTCGCGGCGGTCGCCCGGATCGCCGCCGCCGTGCCGGTCCCGGTCACCGCCGACCTGGAACGGGGGTACGGGCTGCGCCCGGCCGAGCTGGTCGAGCGGCTGCTGGCGGCCGGGGCGGTGGGCTGCAACATCGAGGACTCCGACCCGCGGACCGGGACGCTGTACGACGTCGAGGAGCAGGCCGACCTGCTCGCCGGGATCCGGGCGGCGGCCCGCGCGGCCGGCGTGGACCTGGTGCTCAACGCCCGGGTCGACGTGCATCTGCGGGCGTACGGCCCGGCCGAGGGGCGGCTCGCCGAGGCGGTCCGCCGGGGACGCGGCTACCTGGCCGCCGGGGCGGACAGCGTCTACCCGATCCTGCTGGCCGACCCGGAGCAGATCCGCGGCTTCGTCACCGAGGTGGACGCCCCGGTCAACGTCCTGGCCCGGCCCGGCGCCCCGGCCCCGGCCGAGCTGGCCGCCCTCGGCGTGGCCCGGATCAGCTACGGCTCCGGCCTGTACGCGGCCGCCCGCGCCCGTATCGTCGGGATGCTCGCCGCGATCCGGGCGGGCGACGAGGCGTTCCCGATCGGGGAGGAGGCCCGGTGACCTACCCGCCGCCGCGCTACTCGGGCGACCTGGGCGAGCAGTCGGCCACCCACCGCCCGGCGGATCATCCCGCGGAGCTGGTCTATCCCTCCGGCGGCTCGGCCCACTACCTGGCCACCGGCGCGTCGACCAACGGGCAGTTCGGCCTCTACCGGTGGGAGATGGGCCCGCAGCCGAGCGGCCCGGCGCCGCACTTCCACCGCTCCATCTCGGAGTCCTTCTTCATCCTCTCCGGGACGGTACGCATCTACGACGGACGGCGGTGGATCGACACCGCGCCCGGGGACTTCGTGCACGTCCCAGAGGGTGGTGTCCACGCGTTCCGCAACGAGTCCGGCGAGCCGGCCTCGATGTTGCTGCACTTCGCCCCCGGCGCGCCGCGGGAGGGCTACTTCGAGGGGCTGCTGGACCTGGCCGGCAGGAGCGAGGAGGAGCGGACGGAGTTCTTCCTGCGGCACGACACGTTCTGGGTCTGATCCGGCGCCCCGCCGACCGGGACGCCGGCCGGCGCGGAGCGATCGGAACACCACGGGAAGTCGTGTCGGGGTTGCCGACCCGCGCTCGGCCCGGGAAGGTTGGCGGATGGGCGCCGCTGACGAGACCCGGGACGGGGTGTCGCTGACCAACCTGGACCAGCCGCTGTTCGACGGGGCCGGGGCCACCAAACGCGACCTGGTCGACTACCTCGACGCGGTCCACCGGCGAATCCTGCCCGGGCTGCGGGACCGGCCACTGTCGGTGGTCCGGGTGCGGCCCGGCCAGGACCCGTTCATGCAGAAGAACCTGCCGAAGTACACACCGGACTGGGTGCGCCGCACCTCGGTCTGGGCGGAGGCCTCGCACCGCAGCATCTCGTACGCCCTCTGCGACGACCGGCGCACGCTGCTCTGGTTCGCCAACCAGCGGGCGGTGGAATACCACCCGACGCTGGGGCATGCCGGCGACCCGGAGCACCCCACCCACCTGGTCCTCGACCTGGACCCGCCGCCGGGCGACTCGTTCGGCACGGCGGTCCGCACGGCGCTGCTGGTCCGGCAGGCGCTCACCGACGCCGGGCTGGCCGGTGCGGTGAAGACCAGCGGGGCGAAGGGGCTGCACGTCATCGTTCCGGTGGACCCGGCGACCACCGCCGAGGAGGCCGCCGCGGCGACCCGGGCCCTGGCCGCCCGCGCCGAACGGCTCGACCCGGCGCTGGCCACCACGGCCTTCATCGTCGAGGACCGGGGCGGCCGGGTCTTCGTCGACTCCACCCGGGCGTACGGGGCGACCGTGGTGGCCGCGTACAGCCCGCGGATCCGGCCCGGCACACCGGTGTCGTACCCGGTCGGCTGGGCAGACGTCGAGGCGGCGACCCCGGCCGACTTCACCGTGAAGACCGTGCCGGCGCTGCTCGGCGACCGGGACCCGTGGGCGGAGGCGCTGCCGGCGCCGCAGCGACTGCCGGAGGAGCTGGTGGCCGAGGGGCGGAGCATTCCGGTGGCCCGGGTGCAGGCCATGCACGAGGGCAAGCGCCGCGCGAAGGCCCGCCGCGAGGCCGGGTGACAAGCGAAGAAGCCCGGGCCAGCGGCCCGGGCTTCCTGGTGTCTGTGCCCCCGGCAGGATTCGAACCTGCGCCCCCGCCTCCGGAGGGATGCACCCCTCCCAAATGGATCCTGCCATTGAACTGGGCAAACGCCAGCCGAGGCAGGCGGGGCGGTCAGCTTTGGCACGTATGCGGCACAGAGGCCCCCGCGCAGCCGTCCGCGTCAGTCTCGAAGCCGGGGGGTACGGCGGCTCAGGGCGTAACGACCCGAGACGCCTTCACCGACGCGCGTGGAACCGGTTGCCCCATACATGCCATCGCAACGATGCGGCGTCGACCCGTGCGACTACATCTTCTGCCAATGCAACAGCCGGATTTGCTACAGAAGCGTTCCCTTTGACATTGGCTTCCACTATGGTGCGGGGCTCGACCATCTGGGAAGGGGAGACGCCTTGGCCAAGGTAACCATGCGGGAGCGCGCAGTGCAGTTCTTCGAGATCGTCGACTCTATCGAGGGGAACCAAATACGAGTCACGCAGCGAGATTGGAATGGCATACTGTCGCTACTGGGCCGAGCCAAGGTTGATGAGCGAACCTGGAGGACTGACCAAACACTTATCGGAACGGTTCATTCTTCCCAGCAAGACGACCACCTCCTGCTTCACAAGGTGAAGAGCGAAGGTGAATGGTTGTCTGTGATGGATATGAACACCGGAGAGTGGAGTGAGCTAGAGTTCCAAGCATCACGTGGCTACCTTGATACCACAGTCATCGCATTCCTGCCTTATGGGAATGTTATTGGTGTCATGCAGGGTTCAACCGCAGCACCTGGGAGCAAATCCCTAGAGAATTGGGTCAACGGGCTTAAGCTCTTCACCAAACCCGTCGTCGTGAGGCCCCTTCTTTCCAAGGCGGAGGTGCAGAAGCTTGCGACCGCCAGCGGAGCAACGAAGGTGGAGATCCGGATAGGAGCGCATAAAGCACAGGCGCTGCAAAACAAGAGCGGCCGCCTGGCGCGCTTCCTGAGGACTGCTAGCGACGACTACGGGGATCTTCGCGTCACCGTCACGATCAGCATCCCCCGGGGAGGGGGACGCGAAGAGGATAGGCAACGCCTCTTGGCCGACCTCCAGGATCTTGAGGATGTCATGCCCGGTGCCGCTGACATGGCCAAGGCGAAGTTGGTCTACACCAACAGCAACGGTGGAGAGTACGCGCAACTAGCAGAGTTCGTAGAGCACCACATCACAGCCAAAAGGCGCGTACCGGCCGTGGACGAGGAAGGCAACTCCATCCGAATTTTGTCAGCGGTGCAAGTCATACTGGGCGTAGCAGCAGAGCACGAGGAAGAGCTGCGTAAGGCCGCTGACCTGGAAGAATGAGAATCGGGAGGCTACCGTGTCGTGGCTAGCGAAGATCGACCTACGTGGCTGGCTCTCCGAGCACCCCAGTCTCGACTTCTTAGCAGCCGGAGCAGCGGTGGGCCTTCATCTCTTGATCATCAACCGCTTCGCCGCTGGTGACTTCCTGGCATGGCTGGAGTCGGACAGAAGGGCAGACCTTTACTCCGGATCAGCCGCTGTAGTTGCCACCCTGGGAGGGCTGTCCGCGATTGGGCTGGCAATATACCAGTCAGCGAGCGGCGACCGCACGCGCGCGATTAGGGTCCTGTATGGCAATGAGCTCCGAAAGAACTGGCGTGGACTACTCGTGATGGCAGGAGTCTCCGCCGGCCTGGCCTTTCTCGCGATGAGTCTGGACCGAACGGGCGACCCACTTAGCAGCCGCTTTCTGTACGAGTACGCGATGTCTTTGGCTGTTGTCCGATACATCCGCCTAGTATGGATCTTCGACAGAATCTTGCAGATTGCAGACAAGGACCTCACGGATAAGCCTCGGGCTACCGCCGCGCCGCCCTCGGCTCGATGGCGGGAGCCTAAAGGTGCATCACCAAATTCCTACTGATTAGAAAGAGAGACTGCTGGCAGCCCCTGGCCACGATGCCTTTCAGCCATCCATGCGGCCGATCAACATGCTGGCTATCTCGCCCATGCTCGTGATCACCACATCTGCCCCAGCGGCCTGAAAATTCTCGACCTTGGCAGGCCGGTTCGCGTAACCGATCACCCGCACTCCGGCCGCCCGCGCCCCGTAAATGTCCGAGAGCGAGTCGCCAATCAGTACGCATTGGCTTGGCGGCTCGCGTACGGCACTCGCGGCATACAGGATCGGTTGTGGGTTGGGCTTCATGCGGCCGGGGTCGGCGTACGTCCGGCCGACCACCGGCGAGACGTACGCGGCGAGCCGGTGCGCTGCCAGGTACGCGCTGATCGCGCCAGCCGAGTTGTTGCTGACCACCGCCACCGGCATCCCCGCCTGCCGGGCCGCCACGATGACTTCGCGGCCATACTGCGTGGGTTCGGCAGTCTCGACGGCCCGGCGCTCGGCTGCACAGAGTGCGTCCTCTACCGCCCGCGTGATGCCCTGGTTGTCGGTCGCACCAATGCGACGAAGTACCTCAAGCGGGTCCGGCTCGCTGGCGAGGTCCGGCGGCACGTCGACGCCTCGCCGCCGCAGCACGTCAACCAACTCGCCGGCGACCTTCGGCGCCGGGTATCCGGCGAAGACGCTGCACACCGGCCCGTCGAAATCGAGCAGCACCGCCCCGACCTCCCGGAGCAGCCGGCCGAGAGCGGCGCTCATCCCTCGTACCGATAGGCGATGGTCGACCACACCGAGTCGAACCACTGTCGGGACGCCTCGACGAACTGCGTGCCGTGCGAGGCGTCATCGTCGGTCACCGCGTAGTGAAACAGCGGCACGTCCTTGCCCATCAGGTCGTAGATCGCCAAGGGCTCACCCTTGATCGAGACGGTGCGCTCAACGACCGGGTAGAAGCCATAGAAGACCTCTTCGCCGTTCAGGATGTAGAGCTTGAACAGCGGAGACGCTCGGTGCATACGCACCTCAGCCATGGCCGACCGAATGAGGCCGAGGTCGCCCAGCTCGGCGACCTGATCGATGATGCCGTCTGCCGCCCGCCGGGTGATGCGCTCTGCGCGCTCACGTACCGCCGGGTCGTCGGCCTGTGTCTCGGCCCGCGACGGCAGCGCCATCGGTACCGTCATGTCGGAGATCAGGACCCGCACGGCGATCGTCTCCGGCGCGAGGCGGCCGACGCGCACCTTGTCGAGCGCTTCGGCGAGCGCATCGCGTAGCGTCTCGCCGGAGAACCCCGCGAAGTCGATCGTGACGTGCGGCCGCTCGAATGCCGCTTCAATGTGTGGACGCAGCTCAACGGCTCGCTGCGTCTGCGCCCGTACGAATGCGCCGCTGCCCTGCCGGGTCACGATCAGCCGCTCTGCCCGAAGCAGCTCCAATGCCCGCTTGACCGTCTCCCGCGCTACGCCGTAGCGGGCGGCTAGCTCGGGCTGTGATGGCAGCTTGTCTCCCGGCGAGAGCCGGCGCGTGAGGATGGCTGCCCGCAGCTTGTTCGCGATCTGCTGCGAGGCCTGTTTGGGGTCGTCGGGATCTAGCTGGCCGAGGAAGTCAAGGTTCTCGCTCACCCGGTCACGGTAGCGCTGACTAGCCAAGTTAGGAAAGTTCGCCGCGCCCTCTTGACCTGACTAGCCAAGCCGACCTACGTTCATGGCGTCGAGCCTGGCTAGCCAGGAACGACAAGCCGAGCGGAAGCCGGGGAAGGTGGCGCATGCGCTGCACGCCCACGGGCCGGTCGTGTGGTCGTTCATTCAGAACTTCACAGCAGAAGCGCCGCGTAGATCCGTCTGCGGCATCTCCGCCTTGAGCCACACGGTGGCCGACCCCGGTAGATCCCGGGTGAGCGGGGCGAGCGGGCCGGATCTTGGCGCGCGGTTTGGGCTTCTGCCTCTTGTCCCTGTTGTTCCGGGTGTGCGGCCGGTCTGGTCGCACCCCCGGGGCTTCCGACTTCATCGATTTCCCCCGGAGGTTTCCCGTGAGGAAGCACCTCGCCCCCGTCACCGCCGAGCCGACCGCCGCCGACCTGGCGACAATCGAGACGGAGTGGCCGCTGATCGCGGCCGAGCTGGACGTGCTCGACGCCGAGATCACCCTGATTTACGCCGAGGACCACGGTGGCCCCTCGCCGCTGGACTGGCGGCGTCTTCGCCGGGCCGAGGCCCGCGTTACCCGCGCCGCCGCCGACCTGACCACCCGCACCGACCCGCACCGCGCGGCCTGATGTCCCGCATCCGCGCCGCCTTTCACGACCCGGACGGGGCGCGGTACGGCATCCCCACCTACTGGTGGCGAGGTGCCCCGCCCGGCTACGCCACCCGCCGCCAACTGCGCGCCGCCGGCCTACGCCCCGGCGGTCAGCCGGTCGCCGCTCAAGTGCTCTGGCAAGGGGTCGGCGGCACCCGCGCCGCCTACCTCTACCGGGTCGACCTGGCCCGCCCGAAGCGCACCGCCACCGCCGCCCAGCTCCGGGCGGTCCGCGCCGCGCTGCTCGCCCGCCGCACTTGCCCGACCTGCCGGCAAGTCCGCGGCTACTACATCCCGCGCTCGCTCGGCGAGTGCCTGACCTGCGCACACCCCTT
>NZ_MUYZ01000331.1:0-7237 GCF_003013775.1 Micromonospora sp. MH33 | reverse complement strand
AGCGCGGCGACGGTGGGGTGGGCGAAGAGGTCACCCGGCCGGACCGGCCGGCCGGTGGCGGCGGCCAGCCGGGTGGCGCAGCGGACCGCCAGCAGGGAGTCGCCGCCCAGGGCGAGGAAGTCGCTGCCGGCGTCGGGGACCGGCACCCCGAGCAGCTCGCGCCAGACGGCGGCCACCGTGCCGGCCGTGCCGTCGAGCGCCGTGGCGGTCCCGGTGTCGTCGCCGAGGGTGGGTGCGGGCAGGGCCGCGCGGTCCACCTTGCCGTTGGGCAGGGTGGGCAGCCGGTCCAGCCACACCAGGGTCGCGGGGACCAGCGGCGCGGGCAGCACCTCGGCCAGCCGGGCCCGGACGTCGTCGCGTCGCTCGCCCACCAGGTAGCCGACCAGCAGCGGGTCCCCGCTCGGTCCCTGTCGCACGGCGGCGGTCGCCTCGCGTACCCCGGGCAGGGCGGCCAGGCGGGCGGCCACCTCACCCAGCTCGATCCGGTAGCCCCGCAGCTTCACCTGGTCGTCGAGCCGACCCAGGTAGGCGAGCTGCCCGTCCGGCCGCAGCCGGACCCGGTCGCCGGTGCGGTACATCCGCTCGCCGGGCCGGAACGGGTCGGGCAGGAACCGGGCCCGGGTCTCCTCCGGCCGGTCGAGGTAGCCCCGGGCGAGGCCCGCCCCGGCCAGGTGCAGTTCGCCGGGCTCGCCCGGCGGGACCGGCTGCCCGTCCGGGTCGAGGACGTAGGCGCGGGTCCGCGGCAGCGGCCGGCCGATCGGCGGGTCACCGCTGTCCGGCGGCACCTCCGCCCAGGTCGAGTAGGTGGTGTCCTCCGACGGGCCGTAGAGGTTGCAGAGCCGGCGGACGTGCGGCCGGGACCAGACCCGGGCGGCCAGCGCGGCGGTCAGCGGCTCGCCGGCCAGGCAGACGGTGCGCACGCTCGCGGGCAGGGCCGACGCCGTGAGCAGTTCCCCCATGGCGGAGGGGACGGTGTTGACCAGGGTGACGGGCAGCCGGTCCGCCCCCGGTGCGGCGAGGGCAAGCACGTCGTCGACCAGCAGCACCCGGCCGCCCCAGCAGAGCGGGCCGAAGATCTCGAAGACGGACAGGTCGAAGCAGACCGAGGTGGCGGCGAGGAGGCCGCCCAGTTCGGCGTCGTCGAAGGTCTGCCGGACCCAGTGCATGAGCACGGACGCCGAGCGGTGCTCGATGGCCACGCCCTTGGGCCGCCCCGTCGAGCCGGAGGTGTAGATGACGTACGCCAGGTCCTCCGGCCCCGCCGGTGCCGCCGGGTCGGTGCCGTCCTCAACCGAATCGAGCCGGTCGACCGCGACCGCCGTGTCGGGGAACCGGCCGGCCAGGTCGGCACGGGTCAGCACCAGCCGCACCCCGGAGTCCGCGGCCATGAACGCCACCCGGGCCGGTGGGTACGCCGGGTCCAGCGGCACGTAGGCGGCGCCGGCCTTGAGCACGGCGAGCAGGGCGACCACCAGCTCGGGCGTCCGCGGCAGGCAGACGCCGACCCGGTCCTCCCGGCTCACCCCGCGGCCCAGCAGCACCCGGGCGAGCCGGTTCGCCGCCTCGTCGAGCTGCCGGTAGGAGAGCGCCCGGTCGCCGTGCCGGACGGCCTCCGCCTCCGGGGTGCGGGCGGCCTGCGCGGCCACCATCCGGTGCAGGCAGTCCACGGTGGGCAGGTCACCGGTCGGGCGCCGGCCGGTGTTCCGGCGGGTCGGGCCGGCGGATCGGGTGGGGGCGCTCACCGGCGTGAACCTCCGCTGCGGTGCAGGGCGAGTTGCCGGTCGGCCGCCTCCTGGAGGCGGTCCTTGTCGGCGAGGATGACGCTGCCCGGATCGTTGTCCGGCAGTTCGTCCTCGACGTCGCGGATCGGCCGGTACGCGATCCCGGCGGCGGCCAGCGCGAGCGCGCAGAGCCCGGCCATGATCGCCGCGAGGGCCATGCCGCGCCCCGGCCCGGTGCCGACGACGCCGGCCAGCAGCCCGCCGGAGGAGACCAGGGGGGCGAAGACGTGCTCGGCGAGCGGGCCGGCGGTGAGGAAGCCGGCCGGCACCATCAGCCAGGACAGCATCTGGCCCATGGACAGCACCCGGCCCTGGAGTTCGAGCCCCACCTTGGCCTGCACGATGGCCAGCCAGTGGGTGTTCACCAGCGCGGTGGCCAGGCCCATCCCGAACAGGCCGAGCGCCGGGAACAGAGGGCTCGGGTGCAGGCCGACGGTGAGCAGCGAGACGCCCAGCAGCACGACGCTGGCCAGGATGCCGGTGGTCCGCCGGGCGGTGCCGCCCCAGACGCCCATGAGTACCGAGCCGACCAGCATGCCGACGCCGCTGGCGGCGAGCACCCGGCCGAGCACCGCCGGGTCGCCGAAGGACAGGGTCAGCGGGGTGACCAGGACCTCCACCATGGCGAAGAAGTAGTTCAGCGACGCGACCAGCACCACGAGGGCGACCAGGCCGTGCCGGCGGACGATGAACCGCCAGCCGCCCAGGACCTCCCGCCGGAACGGCTCCTCCCGCCGGACGAACAGGGTGTCCGGGAAGCGGACCGACAGCGTGACGAGCACCGCGAAGGCGAAGGTGACCAGGTCGATGACGACGATGCCGCGCAGTCCGACCGCGATCACCAGCGCGCCGCCGACCAGCGGCGCCAGCACGGTGCTCGTCGCCGTGCCGAGGGTGACGATGCCGTTGGCGCGCCCGTAGTACCGCTTGGGCACCAGTTGCGTGACGGCCGCCAGGTAGGCGGGCTGCTGGAAGGCGGTGGCCACCGCCGTGACGGTGATCGCCGTGAACACGTGCCAGAGCTGGAGCTGGCCGAGCCAGAGCAGCAGGGCGAGGCTCACCGTGCCGGTGGCGGCCAGGCAGTCCGCGAAGATCATGAGGCGTCTTCGGTCCCACCGGTCGGCGAGCGCGCCGGCGATGGGGGAGAGGACCACGGCGGGCAGCAGTGCCAGCACGGTGGCCGTGGCGAACAGCGACACCGACCCGGTGCGCTGGTAGACCCAGAGGCCCATGCCGAAGCCGGTCAGCCCGCTGCCGATGAGCGAGACCAGCTGGCCGATCGCGATCAGGTAGAACACCGCCAGGCTGGGTGTCGCGCGGGGTGGGGCCGCCGGCCGCTCGCGCGGCGGCGCGGGCTTCGCCACGGCCCCGGTCTCCGGGCGGGCGGGCTCGGCCGCTCGCGCCGCCGGCGGCGCGGTGCAGTGCGCCAGGATGACGCGGGCCAGCTCGGCGGGCTGGTGCTTGGCGAAGTAGTGGCCGGCGCCCTCGATGACCTCCAGCGAGACCCGGTCGGCGAAGAACTCCCACTCCAGGTACCGCTCCTGGTACAACTCCGTGGCGCGGTCGCCGCTGCCGACGATGCTGACGAGCGGCGCGGACAGCTTCCGGGGCAGGCCCTCGGCGTAGACGTCGGTGTAGTAGTCCTCGCCCTTCGCCGAGTCGGCCAGGACCACGCGCATCACGAAGTCCTTCTCGTTCTCGTCGAAGACCTCGGTGAAGAAGCCCATGGCGCGCAGCGCCTCCAGCGTCCGCCGCTTCGACGTCCAGCGTTCCACCGGGAACCACCGGCGCAGCCAGCCGAACAGCCGGCCGGGCAGTCGCGGCGCGGGGAAGTGCGCGCCGATGGCCACGCCGGTCACCTCGACGCCGGCCGCCTCCAACCGGCGGGCCAGCTCGACCGCCTCGGCGCCGCCCACGCAGTGCCCGTACACCGCCACCGGGCCGGTGATCCCGTCGACCACCTCGGCCACGCAGCGGTCCACCAGCTCGTCCAGGCCGAGCAGGGGTTCGTCCGGGCGGTTCACGTCGTGGCCGGGGCGCTCCAGGGCGTACAGCGAGACGCCCGGCGGCAGGGCGTCGGCGAGGGGCTGGAAGGTGATCGCGCTGCCGCCGCCGAACGGTACGCAGACCAGGGTCAGCGTCGTGGGCGTACCCGGCCGGGCCGGGGTCAGCTCGTGCAGCAGCCGCCCGACCGAACCGCCGGTCGCCGCCAGGTGGTCGGTCAACCCCCGGATCGTCGGGTGGCGGAACAGGTCGAGGACGCTGATCGCCGGGTCGCTGCCGGCGAGCGCCTTGATGGCCTTGAAGGAGTCGCCGCCGAGGTCGAAGAAGTCGTCGTCGATGCCGACGCTGTCGTACCCGAGCACCGCCGCCCACCGCTCGGCAAGGGCCCTGCGCAGCGGGGTGTCCGGCGGGGTGGCGCCGACGGCGGCGCCGCCGCGGCGGGGTGCGGGCAGGGCGGCGCGGTCGACCTTGCGGTTGGCGTTGAGCGGCATCCGGTCGAGCAGCACGAACGCGGACGGCACCATGTAGTCCGGCAGGTAGGTGCGGGCGAAGGCCCGCCACGGCGCCGGATCCGCGTCGAAGTCGGCGGTGATCTCCGGCCGCTCCGGTGCGGCGTCGCCGCCGGTCCCGGCCAGCGTCAGGTAGGCCACGATCGACTTCTCGTCCCCGTCCTCGCGGACCACCACGGCGGCGTCGCGGACCGACTCGTGGCGGCGCAGCACCGACTCGATCTCGCCGAGTTCGATGCGGAACCCGCGCACCTTGACCTGGGAGTCGCCGCGGCCGGCGAACTCGATGCGGCCGTCGGCGAGGCGCCGGCCGAGGTCGCCGGTGCGGTACAGCCGGCCGCCGCCGTCCGGGTCCGGCACGAACCGCTGGGCGGTCAGCGCCGGGTCGCCGTGGTAGTCGCGGGCCAGCCCGGCACCGCCGAGGTACAGCTCACCCAGCACCCCGACGGGGACGGGGGACAGCTGCGCGTCGAGCACGTGTACGCGCATGTTGCCGATCGGGCGGCCGATGGTGAGATGGGTGAAGCCGGGCTCGATCCGGTCCAGGGTGGACCAGACGGCGGCCTCGGTCGGGCCGTAGAGGTTCCACAAGGCGTCCACCCGCTCGACCAGTTGCCGGGCCAGCGGGGCGGACACCGCCTCGCCACCGCACACGGCGGTCGGGCCGGGCGTCCCGGTCCAGCCGGACTCGATGAGCAGCCGCCAGGTCGCCGGAGTGCCCTGGGCCAGGGTGACCCGCTCGGCGGCCAGCAGGTCGGCCAGCCGTGGCGCGTCGTAGGCGACGTCGCGACCCACCAGCAGCATCCGGGCGCCGACCACCAGGGGCAGGAACAGCTCCGGCACCGACATGTCGAAGGCGAAACTCGCCATCGCGAGCATCGTGCCGCCGCCGGTCAGGCCCGGCCGCTCGCGCATGGTGGCCAGCGTGTTCACCACGGCGCCGTGGGTCACCCGGACGCCCTTGGGGCGGCCCGTCGAGCCGGAGGTGTAGATGACGTACGCGAGGTCGTCCGGCCCGGCCGACGGCTCGGGGTCGATCTCCGGCTCGGCGGCCAGCGCCGCGCCGCAGGGCACCACCTCGCCGGCGAAGTCGGCGAACCGGTCGGCGAGGTCCGCCTCGGTGACCAGGACCCGGGCGCCGCTGTGCGCCAGCACGTACCGCTGCCGCTCGACCGGGTAGTCGGGATCCACGGGCACGTACGCGCCGCCGGCCTTGAGCACGCCGAGCAGGGTGACCGGCAGCTCGTCCGAGCGGTGCAGGCAGACGGCAACCGTGACGTCCGGGCCGACGCCGGCCCGGCGGAGCCGGTGCGCGAGCCGGTTGGCCCGGGCGTTCAGCTCGGCGTAGCTGAGCGTGGTGGCCCCGAAGGTGACGGCGGGCCGGTCGGGGCGCGTCGCGACCTGGTGCGCGATCAGCTCGACCAGGGTGGGCCGGCCCGGCACCGCCCAGCCCGGCTCGGTGGCGGTGTCGTTCCAACCGGCGACCCGGTCCAGCTCGGTGGGGGTGAGCACGGCCAGGTCCGCCAGCCGGACGCCGGGGTCGGCGACGGCCGCGGCGAGCAGCGTCTCCAGGTGCCCCATCATCCGCTCGGCGGTCTCCGCGTCGAACAGCGCGGTGTTGTACTCCAGCCGGAACCGCAGCCCCTCGTCCACCTCGTACGCGTACAGGGCCAGGTCCTGCTGGGCGATGCCCGGCTCGACGGCGAACGGGACCATCCGCAGCCCGGCCGTGCCCAGGTCCCGCTGCTCGGGCACGTTCAGCAGGTTGAACATCACCTGGAACAGCGGGTTCCGGCTGAGGTCCCGGGGCGCGTCGACGAGGTCCACCAGCCGCTCGAACGGCACCTCCTGGTGGTCGTACGCGCCCAGCGCCGTGCGCCGCACCTGGCCGAGCAGCTCCGTGAAGGTCCAGTCGCCGTCGAGCACGGTACGCAGCGGCAGCATGTTGACGAAGAAGCCGACCATCGGTTCGAGCTCGGCGCGGACCCGCCCGGCGACCGGCGTGCCGACGCAGATGTCGCGCTGGCCGGTGTAGCGCCAGAGCAGGGCCTTCAGCGCGGCCAGCACGGTCATGGCGAGGGTGGCGCCGCGGGCCTGGCTGAACCGGCGCAGCTCGTCGGCGGCCGCCGGGGGCAGGACCCGGGTGCTGACCGCGCCGTCGAAGGTCTGCACCGGCGGCCGTGGCCGGTCGGTCGGCACCTCCAGCACGCTGGCCACCCCGTCGAGCTGCCGGCGCCACCAGCGCAGGTCGTCGCTGTCCGGGTCGGCCAGCCGGCTGCGCTGCCAGCGCGCGTAGTCGCCGTACTGGACGGCCAGGTCGGGCAGCGGCGCGGGGCGGCCGTCGCGGGCGGCGGCGTAGCGGGTGGCGAGTTCGCCGGCGATGATGCCGAGGGACCACCCGTCGGAGACGTTGTGGTGCATGGTCAGCGAGAGCACGTGCCGGTCCTCGGCGACCCGGAGCAGCACGGCCCGGAACAGCGGCCCGCGGGCCAGGTCGAACGGGCGCCGGACGTCGGCGGCCAGCGCCGCGTGCACCCACCCGGGCACCGCGTCGGCGACCGCCGACTCCACGATGCTCCGCGGAGCCGGCGCCGGGTCGTCCGCGTCGTCCGGCGCGGTCACGACCGGCAGGTCGACCGGGCCGGCCGGCCGCACCTCCTGGACCGGGTCGCCGTCGGGACCGAGCGGGAACACGGTACGCAGCGACTCGTGCCGCCGGACCAGGCCGGCCAGCGCCCCGCGCAGCGCGTCGACGTCGAGGGCGCCGTCCAGCAGCAGCGCGGTGCCGACCGTGTAGGCGTTCTGCGCGTACGCCTGGTCGAGGAACCAGAGCCGGTGCTGCCCGGAGGAGAGCGGCGCCGGGCCGGCGTCGGGGTCGGCGCGCGGGATGGCGGGCTCGGCGGGCTCGGCCGGCTCGACCGCGGCGGGCGCGGCGGGTGCGGT
>NZ_MUYZ01000330.1:0-7240 GCF_003013775.1 Micromonospora sp. MH33 | reverse complement strand
CCGACGACGCCGCGCTGCCGGTCGACGTCGGCTGGTCGTCCGTGGTCGGCCGGGCCGTCCTGGAGCGCCGGGCCGTGATCGCCGCCGCCGACCGCGACGAGCTGCTGGCCGGGCTGCGCGCCCTCGCCACCGGCTCGCCGGCCGGCACCGTGCTCACCGGCACGGGCTCGACCCCCGGCCGGCTCGCGGTGCTGTTCTCCGGTCAGGGCGCGCAGCGCGCCGGGATGGGCCGGGAGTTGTACGACCGGTTCCCGGTGTTCGCGTCCGCGGTGGACGAGGTGTGCGCGCAGCTGGATCCGTTGCTGCCGCAGCCACTGACGACGGTGCTGTTCGCCGAGGCGGGAACGCCCGCGGCGGCGCTGCTGGACGAGACGGTGTTCACCCAGGCGGGCCTGTTCGCCGTCGAGGTGGCGCTGTTCCGTCTCGTGGAGTCGTTCGGGGTGGTGCCGGACTTCGTGGGCGGCCATTCGATCGGGGAGATCACCGCGGCGCATGTCGCGGGGGTGTTGTCCCTGGCGGACGCCTGCGCGCTCGTCGCGGCGCGGGGCCGGCTGATGCAGGCGTTGCCGGCCGGCGGTGGGATGCTGGCCGTCGCCGCGGACGAGGCCGCGGTCGCCGAGTCGATCGCGGACCGGGCCGACCGGCTGGGCATCGCGGCCGTCAACGGTCCGCACGCCGTCGTGGTCTCCGGCGACGTGGCGGCCCTGGACGAGGTGGCAGAGTTCTGGCGGGACCGGGGGGCCCGCACCCGCCGGCTGACGGTGAGCCACGCCTTCCACAGTCCGCTGATGGAGCCGATGCTGGCCGAGTTCCGGGCGGTGCTGGAGGGGTTGAGCTTCTCGGCGCCGCTGCTGCCGGTGGTGTCGAACCTGACCGGAACGCTCGCCGACGCCGATGACATCCGTACGGCCGACTACTGGGTCCGGCACGTCCGGGAGGCCGTCCGCTACGCCGACGGGATCACCGCGCTGCGCGACGCCGGGGTCGACACGTTCCTGGAGCTCGGCCCGGCCGCCGTGCTGACCCCGATGAACGCCGGGCTGCTCCCCGACGACGGCGCCGCGGTCGCCACCCTCCGGGCCGGCGTACCGGAGGTCACGGCGCTGCTCACCGCCGTCGCCACCTGCTACGCGCACGGGCGGGACGTCGACTGGCCGGCGGTGCTGACCCCCCTGGCCGGCCCCCGGCCCGCCCCCCGCGACCTGCCGGAGCTGCCCACGTACGCGTTCCAGCCGCAGCGGTACTGGCCGACCCTGGCCGCGCCGGTGGGCGGTGCCGCGGAGCCGGCGGACAGCGAGTTCTGGCGGGCGGTCACCGACGGCGACCTCGAACGGCTCGGCATCGACACCCGGCAGCCGCTCCGGGACCTGCTTCCGGAGCTGGAGTCGTGGCGGCGCCGGCGCCGCCAGGACGGCATCCTCTCCGGGTGGCGGTACCGGGTCACCTGGCGGCAGCGGCAGCTGACCGGCGGCGACCCGGGCCGGTGGCTGCTGGTCGCGCCGCCCCGCGAGAGCACCGACACGATCGCCGACGCGCTGCGGGCCGGCGGCGCGGCCGTGCGGGTGCTCACCCTGGACCCGGCGACGGTCGACCGGGACGGGCTCGCCGCCGCCCTCGACCGGGCCGGCGCCGAGCACCAGCCCACGGCGCTGCTGTCCCTGTTCGCGTTCGACGAGGCGCCGCACCCCGAGCAGGACGCCCTGCCGTCCGGGCTCGCCGCGAACCTGCTGCTCCTGCAGGCGCACGCCGGCCGGGACGCCGGCGCGCCGCTGTGGTTGGCCACCACGGGGGCCGTCGCCACCGACGAGGAGCCGGCGACCCGGCCGTGGCAGGCCGCCAGCTGGGGCCTCGGCCTGGCCGCCGCCCTGGAACACCCCCGGCACGTCGGCGGCCTCGTCGACCTGCCCGGCACGGTGACCGCGGAGGCGTGCGCCGCGCTGGTCACCGCGCTGACCAACCGCGAGGGGGAGGACCAGGTCGCCGTCCGCGCGTCCGGCACCCACGTCCGGCGCCTGGTCCGGGCCACCGGCCCGGCCGGGGGTACGGGCGGCGGCTGGACGCCGCAGGGCAGCGTCCTGCTCACCGGCGGGGCGGGGGCGGTCGCCCGGCACGCCACCGCCTGGCTGGACCGGCACGGCGCCGCGGTGGTGCCGCTGGATCAGCCGGCGGGCGGCAAGCTGGCCGACCGGATGGCGCAGCTCGCCACCGACGGGCGGCCGGTTACCGGGCTGGTGCACGTCCCCGCCGACACCGCCACCGTGCCGCTGGCCGAGCTGACCCTCCCGGGCCTCGCCGCCGACCTGCTCGCCACGGTGGGCGACCTCCCGCGGTACGCCGACGAGGTGGAGAACGGGATCCTCGGCGCGCTGGTGATCTGCTCGTCCACCTCCGGGGTGTGGGGCTCCGGCGGGCGGGCCGGGCAGGCGGCCGGCGACGCCCTGCTCGGGGTGCTCGCCGCCAACTGGCGCCGGGCCGGCCTGCCCGTGACGGCGGTGGCGTTCGGCCCCTGGGCGGACGGCCTCGCCGACACCGACCGGGAGCAGCTCAGTCGCCGGGGCCTGCCCGGCATGGATCCGGAGCTGGCGGTCGCCGCGCTGCGCCGGGCCGTCGCCGACGGCGAGCAGGTCGTCGTGGCCGACGTACGGTGGGACCGGTTCGTTCCGGCCGTCGCCGCCGTGCGGGCCCGGCCGCTGTTCGGCGAGGTGCCCGAGGCGCGGGACGCGCTGCGCAGCCTGCACACCGACCAGCCGGCGGACGACGCGACGGCCGCCGCGCTGCGGGAGCGGCTCCGGCCGCTCGGCGACGCCGACCAGGAGGCGCTCCTGGTCGACCTCGTCGCCACCCAGGCCGCGGCGGTGCTCGGCCACCCGGGCACCGGCGACCTCGGCCCGGCGCGGGCGTTCCGGGAGGTCGGCTTCGACTCGATGACCGCGGTGGAGCTGCGCAACCGGCTCCGGGCGGCCACCGGGGCCACGCTGCCGGCCAGCGTGGTCTTCGACTACCCGACCCCGCTGGCGCTCGCCCGCCACCTGCGCACCCTCGTGGTGCAGGACGGGCCCGGCGCGACCGCCGGCCTGCTGTCGGAACTGGAGAAGGTGGACGGCCTGTTCGCCGCCGGCGCACCGGACCCGCTCACCCGGCAGAAGCTGCTGGTGCAGATGCAGGCGTTCCTCGCCCGCTGGGGCGACGACCGTTCCGCGCCGGCCGAGGCCCCGGTGGCACCGACCCTCGACGGGGCCACCGATGCCGAACTCTTCGAATTCATCCATCGCGAGCTGGGTGGGCCCGGTGGCAATGTTCCCGAGGATTTCTGAACGAATTGCCCGACCATTGTCGAGTGTGCCGGGTGAGCCGGTCGCGGGGGCCGGTCGCCGCCGCCGCGACCGGCCCGGCCGTGCGGTGGCCGAGCCGTCGGCGCTACGGCCCCGGGCCAGCCTGCGGGCCCTGCGGCGGCCGTCCTCCTAGGGGCGGCCCTAGGGGCACCGTAGGGGTTGTGACCCGCCTCGGCCGACAATTACCTTCCTCACGGTAAGTGAGACCTGGTGGGCGCGGCGACGCTGTGGACCATTGCAATTCGTGGTCGGGCCGAACGGTATTGGGTCGCCTGTTTTTCCGGCCCGAAAAGGTGGCGCTGATGGCGACTGAAGACACCCTCCGGGAATACCTGAAATGGGTGACCGCGGACCTCCACCAGACCAGGAGGAAGCTCGGCGAGCTGGAGGCGGCGCACCGCGAGCCCATCGCCATCATCGGCATCGGCTGCCGGTTCCCCGGCGGGGTGCGCTCGCCGGAGGAGCTGTGGCGGCTGGTCGCCGCCGGCGAGGACGCCATCTCCGACTTCCCCGCCGACCGCGGCTGGGACCTGGACCGGCTCATCCACCCGGACCCCGACCACCCCGGCACCTCCTACGTCGGGCAGGGCGGTTTCGTCGACTCGGCCACCGAGTTCGACCCCGGCTTCTTCGGCATCTCGCCACGCGAGGCGCTGGGCATGGACCCGCAGCAGCGGCTGCTGCTGGAGACGTCGTGGGAGGCGTTCGAGCACGCCGGCATCGACCCGGCGATGCTCCGCGGCCACCAGGTCGGTGTCTTCGCCAGCACCACCGGCCAGGACTACGCGGCGCTGCTCCAGTCGCCCCCGCCCGGCGTCGAGGGGTACGTCCTCACCGGCACCGCCGCCAGTGTGGTCTCCGGCCGGATCTCGTACGTGCTGGGCGTCGAGGGCCCCGCCGTCTCCGTCGACACCGCCTGCTCGTCGTCGCTGGTCGCCCTGCATCTCGCCGGCCAGGCCCTGCGGCAGGGCGAGTGCACCCTGGCGCTGGCCGGCGGCGCCACCGTCATGTCCACCCCGGCCGCGTTCGTCGGTTTCAGCCGGCAGCGCGGGCTGGCCGCCGACGGCCGCGTCAAGGCGTTCGCCGCCGCCGCCGACGGCACCGCCTGGGGCGAGGGCGTCGGCGTGCTGCTCGTCGAGCGGCTCTCCGACGCCCGCCGCAACGGCCACCCCGTCCTCGCCGTGGTGCGCGGCAGCGCCGTCAACCAGGACGGCGCCTCCAACGGGCTGACCGCCCCGAACGGGCCGTCTCAGCAGCGGGTGGTGCTTCAGGCCCTGGCCAGCGCCCGGCTCTCGCCCGAGCAGGTCGACGCCGTCGAGGCGCACGGCACCGGCACGAGCCTCGGCGACCCGATCGAGGCCACCGCCCTGCTCGCCACGTACGGGCAGGGGCGGCCGGCGGACCGGCCGCTGCGGCTCGGGTCGGTGAAGTCCAACATCGGCCACACCCAGGCGGCCGCGGGCGTCGCCGGCGTGATCAAGATGGTGATGGCGTTGCGCCACGGCACCCTGCCGGCCACCCTGCACGTCGACGAGCCCACCCCGCACGTCGAGTGGTCCGCCGGCGCCGTGTCGGTGCTGACCGAGGCGCAGCCCTGGCCGCCCGGCGAGCAGCCCCGCCGCGCCGGCGTGTCCTCCTTCGGCATGAGCGGCACCAACGCTCACGTCATCATCGAGGAGGCACCGCCGGAGCCCGCGGACGACGCCGCCACCGCTCCGGCGGGCCCCGGCGCCGAGGCGGGCACCGAGGAGACCGCACCGACGCCGGTGAGCGGCCCGGCCCCGGTGGCGACCACCGGGCTGGTGCCGGTGCTGCTCTCCGCCCGCGACTCCGCCGGGCTGGCCGCCCAGGCCAGCCGTTGGGCCGACTGGCTCGACACCGACGCCGACGGTTTCCCACTGACCGACGTCGGCTGGTCGTCGGTCACCACCCGGGGCGCGCTGGAGCACCGGGCCGTCGTCCTCGCCACCGACCGCGCGGGCCTGCGGGACGACCTGCGTACCCTCGCCACCGGCGGCACCGCGCCCGGCCTGGTCGTGGGCTCCGGCCCGCGCGGCGGGCAGCTCGCGTTCCTGTTCAGCGGGCAGGGCGCGCAGCGGGCCGGTATGGGCCGGGAGCTGGCGGCGGCGTTCCCGGCCTACGCCGAGGCGCTCGCCGAGGTGTGCCGCGAACTCGACCGGCACCTGCCCCGCCCGCTGGGGCCGATCCTCACCGCCGAGCCCGGCACCGAGGCCGCCGACCTGCTCGACCAGACCCGCTACACCCAGGCGGGGCTGTTCGCCGTCGAGGTGGCCCTGTACCGGCTGCTGGAGTCCTGGGGCGTGACGCCGGACGTGCTCATGGGCCACTCCATCGGGGAGGTGGTCGCCGCGCACGTGGCCGGCGTGCTCCCGCTCGCCGACGCCGCCACGCTGGTCGCCGCCCGGGGTCGGCTCATGCAGGCCCTGCCGGCCGGCGGCGCCATGCTGTCCGTCGCCGCCGCGCCGGCCGACGTCGAGGCCGTCCTCGCCGAGGTCGAGGGCCCGATCGGCGTCGCCGCCGTCAACGGGCCCGCCGCCGTGGTGGTCTCCGGCGGCGCCGACGCCGTCGCCGAGGTCGACCGCCGATGCGCCGACCGTGGGATACGCACCAAGCGGCTCAACGTCAGCCACGCCTTCCACAGCCCGCTCATGGAGCCGATGCTCGCCGAGTTCGCCGCCGTGGTCAGCCGGCTGGAGCTGCGGGCACCGACCCTGCCGATCGTGTCCAACCTGACCGGCGCGCCGGTCGACCCGGAGGCCGTCCGCACCGCCGAGTACTGGGTGCGGCACGTCCGTGAGGCGGTCCGCTTCGCTGACGGCGTCGAGCAGCTCCGCGCCCTCGGCGCCGGCACGTTCCTCGAGGTCGGCCCGAGCGGGGTGCTGACCGCGCTGACCCGGGAGATCCTCGGCCCGGACGCCACCTCGGTGGCGCTGCTGCGCCGGGACCGGCCGGAGCCCGCGGCGCTGCTCACCGCGCTTGCCGAGCTGCACGTCGCCGGGGTCGCCGTCGACTGGCGGAAGCTCTTCGCCGGCGCCGACCCGCGCCGGGTCCGGCTGCCCGGGTACGCGTTCCACCGCCAGCGGTTCTGGCCCGAGCCGGCCCCGCCCGCCCCTACCGGGGACGGGACCGGCGCGGACGCCGAGTTCTGGGCGGCGGTGGAGCAGGCCGACGTCGAGGCGTTGCGCGACCAGCTCGGCGCCGAGCCGGCCGCCGGCGCCGACCCGGTGCAGGCGCTGCTGCCGGCGCTGCCCGTGCTGTCCTCCTGGCGTCGCCACCGGCACGACCGCTCCACTGCGGACGGCTGGTCGTACCAGGTGGTGTGGAAGCCGGTGCCGGTCGCCGAGGGTGACCGGCCGGCGGGGCGCTGGCTGCTGGTGCTGCCCGCGGACGCCGCGCCGGCGTGGGAGGACGACCTGCTCGGGCTGTTCGCGGCGGCCGGCGACGAGCCGGCCCTGCTGCGCGTCGGCGCCGACGACCTGGACCGGGCGGCGCTCGCCGAGCGGCTGCGCGCGGTGGCCGACGAGCGGCCGGTGGCCGGCGTGCTGCACCTCGTCGCGGGGCAGGACCGGCTGCTGCCCGGGCATCCCGGCGTGAGCGTCGCCGCCGCCACCACCCTCGTGCTGCTCCAGGCGCTGACCGAGCTGGACCTCGCCGCTCCCGTCTGGTGCCTCACCAGCGGCGCGGTCAAGGCCGGCCCGGCCGACCGGCTCACCGACCCGCTGCAGACCCTCGTCTGGGGCCTCGGCCGGGCCGCCGCCGTGGAACAACCGCACCGGTGGGGCGGCCTGGTCGACCTGCCGGCCGCCGTCGACGCCGCCGTCCTGCGCCGGCTCGCCGCAGTCCTGGCCGGCGGCAGCGGCGAGGACCAGGTCGCCGTCCGCGCCGGC
>NZ_MUYZ01000033.1:0-38266 GCF_003013775.1 Micromonospora sp. MH33 | reverse complement strand
GCGCGAACAGCCCGATGGCGGCCGCCTCGCGCCACGGGTCGCCGGCGAGGACGCCGAGCCAGCCGTGCAGCACCGCGGTCCCGACCAGGCCGGCCAGGACGGCGTAGCCGAGCAGGCCGGCCAGCCGCACGGCACGGCGGGCGACCAGCACGGTGAGCAGCGCCCCGGCCAGCATGCCGGTCAGCGCGAGGGGTAGGAACCCGGCGGCGAAGCCGGCGCCGCGCGGGTCGTCCGGGTCGGCCGGTACGACCTGCACCACCGGCACCGGACGGCCGGCGGAGAGTTGCCCGGCGGCCTCGGTGAGCAGCGCGGCCACGGTCGGGCTCGCGGCCGGGGCGGTGTGCAGGGCGACCCCGTCCGGGCCGACCACGAAGGCGGCGTACACCTCCCGGTCGCGCAGCGCCCGGTCGGCCGCCGCCGCGTCCGGCAGCGTGGTCACGGCGAAGCCGCCGGGCCGGGCGGCGGCGAGCCGGGCGGCCAGGTCTGCGGTGGCGGGCGACGGCCCGGCGACGGCGACCGGCAGGTCGCGCGGCGCGAGGTGCGCGGCCGGCGCCGCGAAGAGGGGTACGAGCAGCGCCTGCACCACCACCGCCAGGCTGGCGAGCAGCCCGGCGAGCAGCCAGGGTGAGCGGATCCGGGACGGGTGAGCGGGCATCTCCGCCTCCTTAAAACGAACGTTCGTTCTCTTGAACAGAGCGTGCGCCGCCGCTAGCCCGCCGTCAAGAACGAACGTTCGCTTTATACTGTGGGTCGTGCCACGCGTATCGGACGAACACCTCGCGGCCCGCCGCCAGCAGATCCTCGACGCGGCCCGGCGCTGCTTCCGGCGCGACGGCTTCCACAACACCTCGATGCAGGACGTGATCAAAGAGGCCGGGCTCTCGGTCGGCGCGGTCTACCGCTACTTCCCCAGCAAGAACGACCTGATCACCGCGATCGCCCAGTCCGTGGTCGGCGGCGCCGAGGGCCTGTTCGCCGACCTGGCCGCGGCCGACCCACCGCTGCCGCTGGTCGACGCGCTGGACCGCGCCCTGACGTACGTCGACGCGCAGACCGGCCCGGACGGCATGCTGCCGCTGGCCATCCAGGTGTGGAGCGAGGCGCAGCGGGACGCGGCCCTCGCCGAGTTCGTCGCCCGGACGTACACCGCGTTCCGCGGCCACTTCGTCACGCTGGCCCGACGCGCCCACGCGGCCGGCGAACTACCCGCCGACGCCGACCCCGAGGCCGTCGGCGCGGCCCTGTTCGCCCTGGTCCCCGGCTACTTCATGCAGCGCATCCTCACCGGCTCCCCCGACCGGCACACCTACCTGGCCGGCGTCCGCGCCCTCCTCGCCCCTCCCCGCCCCTGACTCCCGCGATCTTGCAGTTGGCGCCCCCGCAAGAGGGCCCGCACGGCAAGATCGCGGGGACATGGGGGTGGGGTCAGGTGAGGCGCCAGGCCTGGAAGGTGGGGCCGTCGGCGGGGAGGGTGACCGCGCCGTCGGCGTCCGGCTGCAGGGCGGGGGCGTTGCCGAAGATGTTCTCGGCGGCCGGGAGGCCGGACAGGCGGACCGGGGTGCCGGGGGCACGGCGGGCCAGCATCAGTACCGCGCCGGTCGGCGCCTCGCGGAGGAAGACCAGCGTGTCCGCGTCGGCGTGCACCCAGCGCAGGCCGCCGTGCCGCAGCGCCGGCTCGTCCCGGCGCAGCGCCAGCAGCGACCGGTACGCCTCGAAGGTGCGCCGGTCCCAGCTCTCCGGCCGGTGCCACGGCATCGGGGTACGCGACCCCTCCCCGTTGGTGCCGGTCAGGCCCAGCTCGTCGCCCGCGAAGATCACCGGCGTGCCCGGCATGGTGGCGAGCAGGCCGGCGGCCACCTCCTGCCGGGCCGCGTCGCCGACCACGGTGCGGATCCGGGCCGAGTCGTGCGAGCCGAGCAGCTGCCACGAGTGCGTGTACGACCGCCAGGAGACCAGCGACCGGTAGGTGTTCATGGTGGCCAGCACCGCGCCCGCGTCCCGCCGCCGCACCCCGCCCGGTGTGCCGAGGAAGTTCGGCAGCGGGCCGTCACCCTGGCGCAGCCAGGACCAGACCGGATCGGTGAAGCCGACGTAGTTCATGGTGCCGTGCCAGCCGTCCCGGTCCAGGTCACCGGTGTGGTCGTGGCCGTGCTCGGCGAGCAGCAGCCCGTCGGCCCGGGTCTCGGCGACCACCTCCCGCAGCAGCCGGGCCACCTCGTGGGTGTACGCGTCCGCGCCCCGCCGGCCGGTCATGTTCGCCACGTCCACCCGCCAGCCGTCCAGCCTGTAGGGCGGGCGCAGCCAGCGGCGCAGCAGCGAGTCCTCGGCGGTGGCGAAACGCCGGCGCAGTTCGGCGCTGCCCCAGTTGAGCTTGGGCAGCGACTTGACGCCGTTCCACGACTCGTAGTCCGACGGCTCCAGGTCGCAGCGCGGCGTCGGACGCGCCGAGCTGGAGTTGTCGAAGCCGGCCAGGTCGAAGTAGTACAGCTCCCGCTCGGGCGCGTGCACGTCGGAGACCGCCGCGGTGAACCACTGGTGGGCGTCGCCGGTGTGGTTGCTGGTGATGTCGCCGAGCAGCCGCCAGCCCCGGGCGTGCACCGCGTCGGCGAGCCGGACCAGGGCGGCGTCCCCGCCGAGCAGCGGGTCGACGGTGTCGAAGCTCGCCGCGTCGTACCGGTGGTTGGAGCGGGCCGGGAAGATCGGCGTGAGGTAGACGGTGTTCACCCCGAGCCGGTGCAGGTGGTCCAGGCGCTCGGTGATCCCGTCGAGGTCGCCGCCGTAGAACTGGCGCGGCGTCTCCGGGCCCCGCCCGATCACCGGGGTGTCCCAGTCGCACGGGATCGCCCAGTCCGGCGCGGTCCGGCCGGCCGCGGCGGCCGAGCGGGCGAACCGGTCCGGGAAGATCTGGTAGATCACCGCGTCCCGGGCCCAGGCCGGCGGCGGCGCGTGGCTGACCAGCTTGAAGTCGCCGTTGTCCGGCACGTCGTGGTCGACCAGGCCGGCCGCGTTCAGCCAGCGGGCGCCCCGCGCGCCGTCGAGCAGGAAGCGGTAGTTGCTGACCGGGTTGCGGACCTCGACGTCGGCCCGCCACCACACGTCACCGCCCTCGGTGCGGTCGACCACCGCCTCGGCGAAGCGCGGCTCGCCGTCGCCGGTGGTCCGGACGTGCACCTGGCGGACGTCGGCGCCGGCCGGCACCCGGACGAAGACCGGGACGGTCTGACCGAGCGCGGGCTCCTGCTCGGGTACGTAGGTGGCGGATCCGTCGTGGTGCGGCTGGAGAGACATGGGGATCCTTTCGCGTCGTTTCGACAGGGAGTCGGGCGGGCACCCGCCGCGATCGGTCACCCGACCGCGGCGGTCCGCCCGAGAACCGCTCCGGTGTACGTCGCAGACGCCCTTGCCGCAGCGTGCGTAATGGGTACGGAGTGGCACCACGCGCCTCGCCCACGACGGCGAGCGACCACCCCTCCGGCTTATCCCTTGACGGCTCCGGCGGTGAGGCCGGAGACGATGTAGCGCTGGAGCAGTTGGAACACCAGCACCGTCGGGATGGCGGTGAGCAGGGTGCCCGCCGCGAACATCCCGAAGTTGTTGTTGCGCTCGCCCGCCACCAGGCCGAACATGCCGACCGCCAGGGTCTTCGACTCGGTGTTGGTGAGGAACACGTTGGCGATCATGAACTCGTTGATCGTGCCGATGAACGACAGCAGCGCGGTCACCGCCAGGATCGGTGCCACCAGCGGCAGCATGATCCGGAAGAAGACCTGGGCGTGCGTGGCGCCGTCCATGGTCGCCGACTCGTCGAGTTCGCGCGGCAGGGTGTCGAAGAAGCCCTTCATGAGCCAGGTGTTCACGCCCAGCGCGCCACCCATGTAGAGCAGGAACAGGCCCCACGGGGTGTTGAAGCCGAGCACCGGCCACAGGTCGGTGACCGTTGTGAAGATCAGGAAGATCGCCACGATGGCCAGGAACTGCGGGAACATCTGGATCAGCAGGAGCGTGAGCAGGCCGATCCGGCGACCGGCGAAGCGCATCCGGGAGAACGCGTACGCCGCCAGCGCGGACAGGAAGATCGACACGAAGCTGGCCGTGCCGGCGATCAGCAGCGAGTTGAGGAACCAGTGCCCGAAGGCGGTCCGGGAGAACAGGTTGCTGAAGTTCTCGAAGGACGCGCCGGTCGGCAGCAGCTCGGTCGAGGAGAGCGTGCCGAGCGGGTTGAGCGCCGCGGATAGCACGAACAGGATCGGGAAGAGGCTGAACACCACCGCCAGCACCCCGACGAGGTGCCGCCAGCCCACCTGGGCGAACCAGCGGTTCTTCGACCTCCCCTTCGCGTTCCGGTTGGCGGCGGGGGCGTCCGCGTGGGTCGTCACGAGTACACCTCCTCCTGCTTGCGGGTACGCCGGAAGCTGATCGCCGACACCGTCGCCACGATCGCGAAGATGAAGATCGAGACCGCGGCGGCCATGCCGAACTCGGCGCCCTGGGCGCCGAAGGCCAGCCGGTAGGTGTAGGTGATGAGCAGGTCGGTGGCGCCGTTGGTCGGGTTGTCCGGCGCGAACGGTCCACCCTCGGTGGTCAGCCAGATCGCGTTGATGTTGTTGAAGTTGTACGCGAACGACGCGATCAGCAGCGGCGAGAGCGCGACCAGCAGCAGCGGCAGGGTGACCGCCCGGAAGGACTGCCACGGGCTGGCGCCGTCGACCGAGGTGGCCTCGGTCAGCTCGCGCGGGATCGCCTGGAGCGCGCCGGTGGCCACCAGGAACATGTACGGGTAACCCAGCCAGAGCTGCACCAGCAGCACCGCGGCCCGGGCCGACCAGCTCTGGCCGAACCAGTCGACGTCCAGCCCGAACAGGTTGTTGACCAGGCCGAAGTCGGTGTTGAACATGTCCCGCCAGACCAGCAGCATGGCGAACGACGGCATGGCGTACGGCAGGATCAGCAGCACCCGGTAGAGGTTGGTCCCGCGCATCCGGGGCGAGTGCAGGGCGAGCGCGATGGCCAGGCCGAGCAGGAAGGTGAGCCCGGTCGAGCCGATCGCGAAGGCGAAGTTCCACAGCAGGGTGCCGAAGAACGGCCCGGAGATGTTCGGGTCGGTGAGCACCCGGCTGAAGTTCTTCAGCCCGACGTTCACCTTCCAACCCTGGGTGAGCCGCTCGCCGTCGGCGGCGACGAAGGAGCCGGTCGCCGGGTCGGCGGTCCACGTCTTGCCGGTCTCGCTGTCCTTGACGCAGTCACAGCCCGCGTCGTACGCCCGGATGGCCTTGCCCTCGTAGGCGCGGGTGAGGCCGTTGGACCGGATGGCGCCGCCGGAGGTGGGCACCACGAGGGCGGTGATGGCGTCGCTGCGGCCACTGGCCTGACCGATGTTCAGGACGGTGTAGCCGGCGGCCTCGGTGACCTTGCCGGTGAGGCTGACCGTGACGTCGCCGGCGTCGAGCTTGCGCAGCCCGCCCGCGTCGCCCGCGAAGACCTCCTTGGTCTTCGGGTCGCTGAGCAGGAAGACCAGCGCGCCGGTGGCCGGGTCGCCCTTGGTGGCGATGGAGAGGGAGTACTCGGTGGAGCCGGCGACCTGCTTCACCGAGGAGGTCTGGATGGCGACGATCGCGTCGTCCTTGCTGCCGCGGTGGCCGTCGCCGAAGTTCGTGAACGCGGTGCTCGCCGTGTAGAGCACCGGGAAGACCTGGAAGGCGATGAGGAAGATCGTGCCGGGGACCAGGTACTTGGCCGGGATGTGCCGGCGGCTCAGGTAGAGGTAGAACAGGCCCGCGGTGGTGGCGGCGAGGATCGCCAGCCCGACCCAGTGCTCGGCCTCGATGAGCGGGAACGCCGCCCAGATCGCGATCCCGGCCACCAGGCCGAGCAGGACCACCTTGACGACGAGGCCGGTCGCGGTGATCGGCGCGTGGTTCCGCGCGGTACGGGACGTGCGCGGGAGCCCGCGGCGAACGGGCTCCCGGCCCGGGGCCTGCTGAGCAGACCCCGGGCCGGACAGCGACGTGCTCATTACTTGATCTGACCCGCGATGGTCTTGCCCGCGGCGGTGATCGTCTTGGCCGGGTCGGCGCCACCGATGATGGCGGCCTCCGCCTTGCCGAACGGGTCCCAGATCGCGGCCATGGCCGGGATCGCCGGGAGCACCTGGCCGTTCTTGCCGGCCTCCTGGAACTTGGCCAGGTCCGGGTCCTCGCCCTTGACCTGGTCGAAGGCGGCGGTCAGCGCCGGCGGGCGCGGCTCGGCCTTGTACAGCGCGACGGCCAGCTCGGGCTTGGTCACGTAGTTGGTGACGAACTCCTGGGCCAGGGCCTTGTTCTTGCCCTTGGCGGCGACGTAGAACGCCTGGACGCCCACGAACGGCTGGGCCTCCTTGCCACCGGCGAAGCCGGGGACCGGGGAGATGTCGTACTTGATGTTGGCCTTCTTGGCGTCGGCGATGGCCCACGGGCCGGAGACCAGGAAGGCGCACTTCTTGCCGGTGAAGGTGGCGATGGAGTTCTCGCCGGTGATGGAGCGCTTCAGCGCGCCGTCGCCCTTCTCACCGAGCTTCGCGATCTTCTGGAAGGCCGCGATCGACTCCGGCTTGCCCACGCCCAGGTCCTTCGGGTCGTAGTCGCCGTTGGCCGCGGTGCCGAACAGGTAACCGCCGCCCGAGGTGTACAGCGGGTAGACGTGGTACGCGTCGCCGTTCTGGCCGGACTGGAGGCAGAGGATCTCGCTGGCCTTCTTCTCGGCCTTGAGCTTCTTGCCGGTGGCGACCAGCTCCTCGATCGTCTTCGGCGCCTCGGGGGCCAGCTCGGTGTTGCGGATCAGCGCGACGTTCTCGGTGGCGTAGGGGACGCCGTAGAGCTGGCCGTTGAAGGTGACGGCCTTGACGGCGGTCTCGTTGAACGCGCTCTTCTGCTCGGCGGCGAGCTGCACCGGGTCGATGGCGCCGTTCTGGACCAGGTTGCCGATCCAGTCGTGCGCGCCGACGACGACGTCCGGGCCGCTGCCCTGCTGCGAGGCGGTGACGAAGTTGGTCTGCAGGTCCTTGGAGACGGCCTGGACCTCGACGGTCACGCCGTTCTCCTTGCCGAACTCCTCGGCGAACGGCTTGAGGGCCGCGGTCCGCTTGTCGTCGGCCCAGATGACCAGCTTGCCGCCGGTGGCCTTGGCGGACTCCTTGGCGGCCGGCTTGTCGCTGTCACTGCCGCCGCAGCCGGACGCGGCGAGCGCCAGGCCGAGGACAGCGACCACACCCGCGGTACGGATGCGCATCGGTACTCCTGTCGTCATGGCGGCGCGCCGGGGGAAGGGCGGTCCGCCAGTGGAAACCTCGGTAATTTCTTGCTGACCGGCGCGGGGGTGCTGCGCCGCTGCTCTCGCATGTTGCGGGGACGTTAGCAAGAGGTTGCAGGGAATGGAAGGGCTTGCAGGGGCGTACGCAAGAACTTGCCCGTGAGCTAAAGTGCCGCCATGCGCGCTCGACTGTCCGACATCGCCCAACAGGCCGAAGTCAGCGAGGCCACGGTGTCGCGGGTGCTCAACGACCGCCCCGGAGTGGCCCCGGAGACCCGGCAGGCCGTCCTCACCGCCCTCGACGTGCTCGGCTACGAGCGCCCCGCCCGGCTGCGCAAGCGCAGCGCCGGGCTGGTCGGCCTGGTCGTGCCCGAGCTGGACAACCCGATCTTCCCGGCCTTCGCCCAGGTCATCGAGTCGACGCTGGCGCAGAGCGGGTTCACCCCGGTGCTCTGCACGCAGACCCCCGGCGGGGTCACCGAGGACGAGTACGTCGAGATGCTGCTCGACCGGCAGGTGTCCGGGATCGTCTTCGTCTCCGGCCTGCACGCCGACACCGCCGCCAACCACGACCGGTACCGGGCGCTGATCGCCCGCCCCCTGCCGATCGTCATGATCAACGGATACGCGCCCGGCATCGCGGCGCCCTTCGTCTCCTGCGACGACGGCGAGGCCACCGAGCTGGCCGTCGCGCACCTGGTCGCGCTCGGCCACCGCCGGATCGGCCTGATCACCGGCCCGGACCGGTTCGTGCCCGTGCAGCGCCGGGTGGCCGGCTTCCGCACCGCGATGAAGCGGCTGGTCGGCACGACCGAGGCGGAGGTCGGCGAGCTGGCCGAGCTCTCCCTGTTCGGCGTCGAGGGCGGCGAGGCCGCCGCGGGCCGGCTCATCGAGCGCGGCGTGACCGGCCTGGTCTGCGGCTCCGACCTGATGGCTCTGGGCGCGATCCGGGCCGCCCGGCAGCGCGGCCTCGCCGTCCCCGACGACGTCTCGGTGGTCGGCTACGACGACTCTCCGCTGATGGCCTTCACCGACCCGCCGCTGACCACCATGCGCCAGCCGGTCTCCGCCATGGCGGTGGCCGCCGTCCGGGCCCTGGTCGACGAGATCAACGGGCACGCCGCCCCGCACTCGGAGTACGTGTTCCGCCCGGAGCTGGTGGTGCGCGGGTCGACCGCGGTGGCCCGCCCGGCGGAGGCGGGTGGTGGCCGGAAGCGGCAGCGCGCCACCCCGTCCACCCTCCCTGTCCCCGCCTGAGCCCCGTGCCGAGCCGGCGGACCGGCCCGGCCCCCGTCATTTCTTGCGCAAGGAATGCTTGACTCTTGCAGTGGTCGGGCGGCATTCTGCTCAGACACCCTGCGCCCACCACCCACGCCCGCGCCGGGCGCCACCGTCCGCGCCAGAGAACGGGGATCTGAACCGATGACCTCCGCCCCCCACCCCACGCCGCTGACCGCCGACGACGACTGGTGGCGGTCCGCCGTCGTCTACCAGGTCTACGTCCGCAGCTTCGCGGACTCGAACTCCGACGGCGTCGGTGACCTGGAGGGCATCCGGCAGCGCCTGCCGTACCTGCACGACCTCGGGGTGGACGCGCTCTGGCTGACCCCGTTCTACACCTCGCCCCAGATCGACGCCGGCTACGACGTGGCCGACTACCGGGACGTGGACCCGCTCTTCGGCAACCTCGGCGACTTCGACGCGATGATCACCGACGCGCATGCCCTGGGCCTGCGGATCATCGTGGACCTGGTGCCCAACCACACCTCCAGCGCGCACCCGTGGTTCACCGCGGCCCTCGCCGCCGGCCCCGGCTCCCCGGAGCGCGAGCGCTACCTCTTCGCCGAGGGCAAGGGCGAGCAGGGCGAGCTGCCGCCGAACGACTGGGAGAGCATCTTCGGCGGCCCCGCCTGGACCCGGGTCCCCGACGGCCAGTGGTACCTGCACCTGTTCGACCCGGCCCAGCCCGACCTGAACTGGCGGCACCCGGAGGTGCGCGCCGAGTTCGAGGACGTGCTGCGGTTCTGGCTCGACCGGGGCGTGGACGGCTTCCGGATCGACGTGGCGCACGGAATGATCAAGGCCGAGGGGCTGCCCGACGTCGGCTTCAACTCGATGACCACCGGCCAGCGCCAGTCCGAGCTGCTGGGCAAGGGCCGGCTGCCCTACTTCGACCAGGACGAGGTGCACGACATCTACCGTGCCTGGCGGCCGATCCTGGACAGCTACCCCGGCGGCCGGATGGCGGTGGCCGAGGCGTGGGCGGAGACCCCGCAGCGGCTGGCCCGCTACATCGGCCCGGACGAGCTGCACCAGGCGTTCAGCTTCGACTTCCTCGACGCCACCTGGTCGGCCGACTCGTTCCGCAAGGTGATCGACACGGCACTCGCCGAGTCGGCGATCGTCGGCGCGCCGACCACCTGGGTGCTCTCCAACCACGACCGGCAGCGGCACGTCACCCGGTACGGCGACGGCGAGGTCGGCCTGCGCCGCGCCCGGGCCGCCGCCCTGCTGATGTTCTCCCTGCCCGGCTGCGCCTACGTCTACCAGGGCGAGGAACTGGGCCTGCCCGAGGTGCTGGACCTCCCCGACGAGCTGCGCCAGGACCCGGCGTTCCTGCGCACCGGGGAGAGCCGGGACGGCTGCCGGGTGCCGATCCCGTGGAGCGGCGAGCTGGCCCCGTACGGCTTCGGCCCGGAGGGCAGCGAGCTGAGCTGGCTGCCGGCCCCGGCGACCTGGCGTGCCCTCTCGGTGGCCGCCCAGGCCGGAGTGACCGGCTCGACGCTGGAGCTGTACCGGGCCGCGCTGCGGATCCGGCGCGAGCACCCGGCGCTGGCCGGCACCGACGGGATCACCTGGCTGGAGACCGAACCCGGGGTGCTGGCGTTCCGCCGCACCGCCGGGGACGCGGAGCTGACCTGCGTGGTCAACATCAGCGGCGCGGAGGTGACCGTCGCCGGCCACGGCCGGCCGGTCGTCGCCAGCGCCGACCTCACCGAGCGGGGCGACGGGCACGTCCTGCCGGTGGACGCGGCTGCGTGGTTCGAACGGCGCTGAGCCGGGTAACCCGCCAATGACCTGGTCGTCCGTTGTGCCCCGCGCCGACGGGCGGCTGGGCTACCGACCCCTTGTGGTGGGGGGTGAGGTGGCACCGGCCCCTCGGGGACCCGTTCCCGAGGGGCCGGTGTCCATCTGGGACCGTGGGGGTACCACGGCGTGATGACCGCACACGTGGCGCAGTACACCCTCGACGTCGGCGACCTCGACCGGATGGCCCGCTTCTGGTCGGCGGCCCTCGGCTACACCGTCCGCCGGGGCGGCGACGGCAGCGCGAAGCTCTACCCGCCGCCCGGCCGGCCCGGCCCCACCGTCTGGTTGCAGGGCAGCGGCACCCCCAAGCGCGGCAAGAACCGGCTCCACCTGGACCTGGTGGCGGACGGGGACCCGGCGGCCGAGGTCGACCGGCTGGTCGGGCTCGGCGGGCCGCCGGGCTGAGCCTCAGTCCCCCTTGGCGGTGAGCAGCGCGGCGATCCGGGCGAGCCCGGCCCGCACCTCGTCCCGGCTGGGCGGGGTCACCGGCTCCGGCTCCGGCTGCCGCTCGGCGGCCAGCTCCAGCTCCTCGTCGATGACGTCCTCGAAGTCGCCGTAGAGATCCGCCTCGTCGATCCGGGCCGCCTCGTCCTCGGCGGCGATCTGCGCGGCGGCGATCTCGCCGCGGATCTCCTCGGGGGTGAGCGCCGGCAGCAGCGGCTCCACCACCGCCATCAGCTGCTCCTCGGCCACCACCGCCTCGGCCAGGGCGAGCGCGTGCGCCCGCTCGTACGGGCCGCAGACCACCGGCTCCCACTCGTCGTCGTCGCCGAGCGGGCCGAAGGTGATGATCCACGGCAGGCCCAGCATCGGCGAGTCGTCCGGCAGGTCCAGTGTCACGAGTGCGCCCACCGGCCCATCATGGTCGGTGGCGACGCGGACGTGCGCCTCATTCACGCCAACTCCCCCCTCTCCGGCGGTCGCTCTCACCCGTGCGTACCGGCGTCCAGAGCCGCACGGACCAGGGCGACCGCGCGCTCCGGCGGGACGCCCAGGCGCAGCGCCTCGGCGGCGTACGCCACGGCGGCCCGGTGCAGGCGGTCGGTGGCGTCGTCGCGCCCCGGTGCCACCACGGTGCCGTGCCGGCCGCGGGTCTCCACCAGCCCGGCGGACTCCAGCTCCCGGTACGCCCGGGCCACGGTGTTCACGGCCAGGCCCAGGTCGGCGGCGAGCTGCCGGACCGCGGGCAGCCGGGTGCCGACCGCCAGCCGGCCGTCACCGATCATCGCGGCGAGCTGCCCGCGCACCTGCTCGTACGGGGGCACCGTCGAGTCCTGGTCGATGCGGATCCGGGTGCTCATCCCGCCCCTCCCGGCGTACCCGGGTCGGTCTCCTCGTCGACCTCCACGTCCACCTCCCGCGCGGCACCCCCCTCGGCCAGGTCAACCACCCGGCCGTAGCGGCTGGTGGCGGCCAGCGCGGCGCCGAAGAGCACCATCTGGTTGAGCAGGTAGAGGTAGAGCAGCAGCCCCACGGCCGTGGCCACCACGGTGTAGGCCGGGTTCCGCTCGGTGCGCACCACGTAGTAGCGCCCGACGGTGTTGAGCAGCGTGATGCCGACGGCGACCATCAGCACCGCCGGGCGCAGCCGGCGGCGGCTCATCCGCAGCCGGGGCACCGCCACCAGCAGCGCGGTGGCCAGCACCGCGTTGATCAGCACGCTGAGCACCGCGCTGACCGTGGTCAGCCCGACCGACCCGGTGCTGCGCAGCAGGAAGCGCAGCAGCGACTCCAGCGCGTCGACGGCGGCCACCGAGACGCCCAGCAGCACGAAGACCGCGACCAGCACCCCCAGGTCGACCAGCCGGCGGACCACCAGGTTGCCGGGCTGCTGGTTGAACCCGTACATCAGCCGCTGCGAGGAGCGGATCGCCTCGACCCAGCCGATCCCGGTGAAGACCAGGATGACCAGGCCGACCACGCCGACGGTGTTGCTGCTCTCGGCGATCTGCTGGGGATCGAGGAACGGCAGGTTCCCTTCCAGGAAGTCGGCCGCCGCCCGGCTGACCTCGCGGTTGTCCTGGAGGATCGTGCCGAAGATCCAGTACCCGACCAGGGCCAGCGCGAACACGGCGAAGAAGCCGTAGTAGGCGATCGCCGCGGCCAGCCGGCCGGCGAGCAGGTCGGCGTAGAGCGTCCCGGCCCGCCACACGTGGTCGAAGACCGACGACCGGTCGCGGACCGCGTCGATGCGGCGACCCAGCGCGGCCTCGATCCGGCCGATGACGTTCACCCCGCCATCCTCGCCGAATCCCCGGTCCGGTGGAGGCAGGCCGGCCGCGTGCTCAGCTCAGCCGCCGAGGCGGAAGTCGCGGCGGGGCTGCCACCGGGTGGCCCCGCTGTGCGAGAAGAGGGTGAACGCCTCCACCTCGAAGAGCGCGGAGAAGTCGGCCAGGTCCTCGTACGCCTTGTCGAGCACCTCGGGCGGCACGTCCTGGGCCACCGTGACGTGCGGGTGGTACGGGAAGCGCGCCTCGCGGTGCAGCTCGGGGGCCGCGTTGATGGCGGCGGCGAGCAGTTCGCACTCGCTGATCCCGGCGGCCACCGCCACGAAGACCACCTGGGTGACCGGCCGGAACGTGCCGGTGCCCCGCAGGTGCAGGGTGAACGGCAGGTGGCTTGCGGCCACCCGGGCCAGGTGCTCCTCGACGGCGGGCAGCGCGCGCACCGGGATCTCGGTGGGCCCGAGCAGGGTGACGTGCGCCGGGACGGCCTGCGCGTCGCCGGCCTCGATCCGCCGGCGGGTGAGCATCCCGCCCCACGGCTCGGGGACGTCGACCGCGATCCCGATCTGGATCGTGTCACCGGCGTCCGGCGACCCGTCCCTGCCATCCACGCTGCGCGCCACCCCTCCGGCCACCGACCGCTTCACCCGTTCCCGCCGTGCCCCGGGCCGCTACTCGAACCGGACCGGCGGGAAGAAGCCGATCCGCTCGTACGCGGTGCGCAGCGTCGGGGCGGCCACCGCGCGGGCTTTCTCCGCGCCCTGCGCGAGCAGCTTGTCGAGCTGCGCCGGGTCGTCCAGGTAGGCGCGGGTGCGCTCCTGGATCGGGGTGACGAACTCCCGGACCACCTCGGCGAGATCCTTCTTCAGGTCGCCGTAGCCCTTGCCGTCGTAGGCGGCCACGAGGTCGTCGATGCTCCGGCCGGAGAGCGCCGAGTAGATGGTGAGCAGGTTGGAGATGCCCGGCTTGCCCTCGGCGTCGAAGACGATCTCGCGGCCGGTGTCGGTGACCGCCGAGCGGATCTTCTTGGCCGAGCGGGCCGGCTCCTCCAGCAGGTCGATGATGCCGGCCGGCGAGGAGGACGACTTCGACATCTTGGCCGTCGGGTCCTGCAGGTCGGTGATCTTCGCGGTGTCCTTGACGATGTGCGGGGCGGGCACCGTGAAGGTCGGGCCGAACAGCGAGTTGAACCGCTGGGCCAGGTCGCGGGAGAGCTCCAGGTGCTGCCGCTGGTCCTCGCCCACCGGCACCGCGTGGGCCTGGTAGAGCAGGATGTCGGCGGCCTGGAGGATCGGGTAGGTGAACAGGCCGACGCTGGCCCGCTCGCTGCCCTGCTTCTGCGACTTGTCCTTGAACTGGGTCATCCGGCTCGCCTCGCCGAAGCCGGTGATGCAGCCGAGCACCCACGCCAGCTGCGGGTGCTCGGGCACCTGCGACTGGACGAAGAGGGTGCTGCGCTCCGGGTCCAGGCCGACCGCGAAGAGCTGCGCGGCGGCGATCCGGGTGCGCTGCTTGAGCACCTTCGGGTCGTGCCCGGCCGTGATCGCGTGCAGGTCCACCACGCAGTAGAACGCGTCGTGGCTCTCCTGCAGGGCCACCCAGTGTCGTACCGCGCCCAGGTAGTTGCCGAGGTGGAACGAGTCGGCCGTCGGCTGGATGCCGGAGAAGACGCGCGGGCGGGCGGGTACGTCGGACATGACGGCAATTCTGTCAGCAAGCCCCGGCGTCCGTCATGACGGGCCGGCCGGTCTGGTGGGCACGGGCGGGAGCGGGGCGGTGACCTCGCGCCGCGGCTCGGGCAGGCGCGCCGTGGAGACCGCGAGGCGGGACACCCGCCGCCCGTCGAGGGCCACCACCCGCAGCAGCCAACCGCCGGGTGGGTCGTCCGGGTCGGGTCCGCCGGCGTCGTCCGGGTCGACGGCCACCGGCACCTCGTCGCCGGCCACCGGCAGCCGGCCGAGGGCGGCCATCACGAAGCCGCCGACCGTCTCGTACGGTCCGGCGGGCAGCGGCACCCCGGTGCGCTCGGCGAAGTCGGCCAGGTTGAGCCGGCCGTCGACCACGGCGGGCAGGCCGGCGTGGCCCGGGTCGGGCGGGGCGTCGTCCTCGTCGTGGATCTCCCCGACCAGTTCCTCGACCAAGTCCTCGCAGGTGACGATGCCGGCGGTGCCGCCGTACTCGTCGACCACCACGGCCAGGTGGTGGCCCTCCCGGCGCATCTCGGTGAGCGCGGCCAGCACCCGCTTGCTGCCGGGTAGCCGCTTCACCTCGCGGGCCAGCTCGCCGACCGTGGCGCGCGGGTCCCGTTCCGGGCGCAGCAGCACGTCCCGCAGGTGGACGAGGCCGACCACGTCGTCGTGGGTGCCGTCGACCACCGGGTAGCGGGTGTGCGGCTCGGCCCGGACCAGCCGCTCGGCCTCGGCCAGGGTGAGCCCGGTGGCGAGGAAGACCACCTCGGTGCGCGGCACCATCACCTCCCGGATCAGCCGCGCGCCCGCCACCAGCACCTCGTCGATGATCCGCCGCTCGTCCGGGTCGAGCACCGTGTTGGCCGCGACCAGGTCGCGCAGCTCGGCCTCGCTGATCCGCTCCCGGCCGGCCGTCGGGCTGGCCCCGAGCAGGTCGGTGACCAGGCGGGTGGCGCCGTCGGCGGCCCGCACCACGAGGCGGGCCACGGTCCGGGCCACGGGTCCCGGTTCGCGTCTGGGCCGCCCCGGCGAGCGCCGCCGGGGCCCGGGACCACCTCCCTCCCGCATGAGAAGGATGGTAGACAGCAGGCGCCGCGCGTCCCGGGCAATGTTCGGATCTGTTCAGTCATGAAGGATTGTGGTGGAATGATAGCCGGCCTCACTCGCAGCCGCGGCACGCCCGCGGCCGTAGGGTGATCACGGACGGCCGCCGCGCCACGCGGCCAGGCAGAGGAGGACCGACGTGAAACTGCTCGTCACCGGCGGCGCCGGCTACATCGGCAGCGTGGTGACCCGGATGCTGCTGGACCACGGTCACCAGGTGACCGTCCTGGACGACCTGCGCACCGGCCACCGGGCGGCGCTCGCCCCCGAGGCGACCCACGTCGACCTGCCGATCCACGAGGCCGCACGGGTGCTCACCCCCGACGCCGGCTTCGACGGCGTGCTGCACTTCGCCGCCCTGATCGCCGCCGGCGAGTCGATGGTCCGGCCGGAGCTCTACTGGCAGACCAACACCGTCGGCTCCCTCGCCCTGATCGACGCGGTCCGCGCCGCCCGGGTGCCCCGGCTGGTCTTCTCCTCCACCGCCGCCGTCTACGGCAACCCCACCGAGCTGCCCATCCCGGAGACCGCCGTCAAGGCCCCCACCAACACCTACGGGGCGACCAAGCTGGCCGTCGACATGGCGCTCACCTCCGAGGCGGTCGCGCACGACCTGGCCGCCGTCTCGCTGCGGTACTTCAACGTGGCCGGGGCGTACCGGCACGACGGGCGGGTCATCGGCGAACGGCACGACCCCGAGACCCACCTCATCCCGCTCGCCCTCGAGGTGGCCGCCGGCCGGCGCGACAAGCTCCAACTCTTCGGCGACGACTACCCGACCGTCGACGGCACCTGCGTCCGCGACTACATCCACGTCGAGGACCTGGCCCGCGCGCACCTGCTGGCCCTCGACGCCGCCACCGCGGGCCGGCACCGCATCTACAACCTGGGCAACGGCAACGGCTTCACCAACCGGCAGGTGATCGAGGTGGTCCGCGAGGTCACCGGGCACCCGGTGCCGGTCGAGGTGGCCCCGCGCCGCGAGGGCGACCCGGCCGAACTGGTCGCCTCCTCCGCCCTGGCCCGCGCGGAGCTGGGCTGGGTGCCGGAGAAGCCCACCCTCCAGGACATGGTCGGCGACGCCTGGGAGTTCTACCGCACGCACATCCTGGGGCAGGACCGGTGAGCACCAGCAGTGACCCGGTTCTCCGACCCCCGCGGTCGCGGACGGAGGAGGACCAGTGAGCGCCGCCGCCGATGTCGCGGCCCGCGCCACCGCCGGCTTCCGGCAGCGGTACGGCGGGGAGCCCGCGGGCCGCTGGGCGGCTCCCGGCCGGGTCAACCTGATCGGCGAGCACACCGACTACAACGACGGCTTCGTGCTGCCCTTCGCGCTGCCACTGCGTACCGTCGTCGCCGCGGCGGTCGCCGACGACGGACGCTGGAGCGTCTGGTCGGAGCTGGACGACGAGCCGGTGGAGTTCGGGCCGGCCGAGGCCGACGAGCCCGGCCGGGTCGACGGCTGGGCCGCCTACGTGGCCGGGGTGGTCTGGGCGCTGCGCGCCGCCGGCCACACCGTCCCCGGCGCCCGGCTGGCCATCGCCTCCGACGTGCCGGTCGGCTCCGGGCTCTCCTCGTCGGCGGCCATCGAGGCGGCGGTGCTCGCCGCACTGGTCGAGCTGGGCGGCCTGGACCTGCCCGCCGACCGCTGGCCCCGGCTCGCCCAGCGGGCCGAGAACGACTACGTCGGCGCGCCCACCGGGATCATGGACCAGTCCGCGGTGATCCGCGGCCGGCCCGGGCACGCGCTCTTCCTGGACTGCCGCACCGAGGCGGTCGAGCAGATCCCGTTCGACCTGGGAGCCGCCGGGCTGGCCGTGCTGGTGATCGACAGCCGCGCACCGCACCGGCACGCCGACGGCGAGTACGCGGCCCGCCGCAAGTCCTGCGAGCGGGCCGCCAAGGCGCTCGGGGTGGCCGCGCTGCGCGACGTCGCCACCGGCGACCTGGAGGCCGCGCTGGCCCGCCTCGACGACGCCGAGACCCGCCGCCGGGTCCGCCACGTCGTCACCGAGGACCAGCGGGTGCTCGACACCGTCGAGCTGCTGCGCGCCGGCCGGGTCCGCGACATCGGCCCGCTGCTGACCGCCTCCCACGCCTCGATGCGGGACGACTTCGATGTCACCGTGCCGGAGATCGACACGGCGGTCGAGGCAGCGCTGGCCGCCGGGGCGTACGGGGCGCGGATGACCGGCGGCGGCTTCGGCGGCTGCGTGCTCGCCCTGGTCGACGCGGACGCCGCCGACGCCATGGCGGCCGCCGTGGCCGCCGCGTACGCCGACCGCGGTTTCACGGCGCCCGGCACCCGGACCGTCCTCCCGGCCGGCGGCGCGACCCGCCTCGACTGAGCCGCCCGTCCCGACAGGGAAAGGGGTGGCCGTCCCCGCTCGGGACCGCCACCCCTTTCCACCATTGCCGAAGCGGTCAGCCGGCCTCGACGATCATGCCGGCGCCGACCGTGCGGTTGGTGGCCTCGTCGATGATGACGAAACCGCCGGTGGTGCGGTTGCGGCGGTACTCGTCGGCCAGCAGCGGGACGGTCGTCCGCAGCCGCACCCGGCCGATTTCGTTGAGCTTCAGCTCGCCGGCCGTCTCGTCGCGGTGCAGCGAGTTGACGTCCAGCCGGTAGTGCAGCCCGCGCACGATCGCCCGGGCCGAGCGGGTGGTGTGCTTGATGGCGTACCTGCCACCGACCTGCAGCGGGCGGGTCTCGTCCATCCAGCAGATCATCGCCTCGATGTCCTGCGCGACGGTCGGGGCGTTGTTCGGCCGGCAGATCATGTCGCCGCGCGAGATGTCGATCTCGTCGGCCAGCCGGACGGTCACCGACATCGGCGGGAACGCCTCGTCCACCGGGCCGTCGGCGGTCTCCACGGCGGCGATCCGGCTGGTGAAGCCCGAGGGCAGCACCATCACCTCGTCGCCGGCCTTGAGCACGCCCGAGGCCACCTGGCCCGCGTAGCCCCGGTAGTCGGTGACGGTGGTGGACTGCGGCCGGATCACGTACTGCACCGGGAAGCGGACGTCGACCAGGTTGCGGTCCGAGGCGATGTGCACCCGCTCCAGGTGGTGCAGCAGCGAGGGGCCCTCGTACCAGGGCATGTTCTCCGAGCGGGTGACGATGTTGTCGCCCTGCAGGGCGGAGATCGGCACCACGGTCAGGTCCGGCACGTCGAGCTTCGCGGCGAACGCGGTGAACTCGTCCGCGATCTGCTCGAACACCTCCTGCGACCAGTCCACCAGGTCCATCTTGTTCACGCAGAGGACCAGGTGCGGCACCCGCAGCAACGAGCAGAGGAAGGCGTGCCGGCGGGACTGCTCCACCAGGCCCTTGCGCGCGTCCACCAGGATCAGCGCCAGGTCGGCCGTGGAGGCGCCGGTGACCATGTTCCGGGTGTACTGGGTGTGCCCCGGGGTGTCGGCGATGATGAACTTCCGCCGCGGCGTGGCGAAGTAGCGGTACGCCACGTCGATGGTGATGCCCTGCTCCCGCTCGGCGCGCAGGCCGTCGGTGAGCAGCGCCAGGTTGGTGTACTCGTCGCCCCGGGCCGCGCTGACCGCCTCGACGGCGGCGAGCTGGTCGGTGAAGAGCGACTTGGTGTCGTAGAGCAGCCGGCCGATCAGGGTCGACTTTCCGTCGTCGACGCTGCCGGCGGTGGCGAACCGCAGCAGGTCCATCGGCCGGGCCGACGCGTCGGCCTCGGCCGGCGCAACAGTCTCGACGCTCATCAGAAGTAGCCCTCCCGCTTGCGGTCCTCCATGGCGGCCTCGCTGACCCGGTCGTCGCCGCGGGTCGCGCCGCGCTCGGTGATCCGCGTGGCGGCCACCTCCTCGATCACCTTCTCCACCGTGTCGGCGTCCGAGCGGACCGCCGCGGTGCAGGAGGCGTCGCCCACGGTCCGGTACCGGACCTGGGCCTTGAACGGCTGCTCGCCGGCGCGGCCCCGGAAGAACTCGTTGACCGCGTAGAGCATGCCGTCGCGCTCGATCACCTCGCGCTGGTGCGCGTAGTAGATCGACGGCAGCGGGATCCGCTCCCGGGCGATGTAGTGCCAGACGTCCAGCTCGGTCCAGTTGGAGAGCGGGAACACCCGGATCGACTCGCCCGGGTGGTGCCGGCCGTTGTAGAGCGCCCACAGCTCGGGGCGCTGGTTCTTCGGGTCCCACTGGCCGAACTCGTCGCGGAAGCTGAACACCCGCTCCTTGGCCCGGGCCTTCTCCTCGTCCCGGCGGGCGCCGCCGAACAGCGCGTCGAAGCGGTGCTTCTCCACCGCGTCGAGCAGCACCGGCGTCTGGATCCGGTTGCGCATGCCGTCGGCCGACTCGCGGACCAGCCCCTTGGCCAGCGCCTCCGGCACGCTGGCCACGATGAGCTGGAGACCCAGCTCGGCGACGCGCTGGTCCCGGTATTCGAGAACCTCGGGGAAGTTGTGCCCGGTGTCGACGTGCATCACCGGGAAGGGAATGTTGGCCGGGGCGAACGCCTTCTGGGCCAACCGGAGCATCACGATCGAGTCCTTGCCGCCGGAGAAGAGCAGCACGGGCCGCTCCATCTCGGCGACGACCTCGCGCATCACGAAGATGCTCTCCGCCTCGAGGGCGTCCAGGTGGGACACCTGGTACGCGGCGGGGGCCGTCATGACACGAACTCGATTCGCTCGGATCCGCACATCGGGATTCCAGACCTTTCCGGTCGGACTCGTGAAGAAGAACGCTCAGGCTACCCGGAATGCCGCTGCAGCGCTGCAAGCAACCGGCTGGCGAGATCCTTGCGGCAGACCAGCAGGTCCGGCAGGCGCGGGTCGGCCTCGTTGTATTTCAGCGCAGATCCGTCGATCCGGGAAGCGTGCAGTCCGGTGGCCGTCGCCACAGCGACCGGAGCGGCCGAGTCCCACTCGTACTGACCGCCCGCGTGGATGTACGCGTCGACCTCACCGGTGACCACAGCGGCGATCTTCGCGCCCGCCGAGCCCATCGGAACCAGATGCGCGCCGATGTCCTCTGCCAGATCGGACAGGAAAACCGGCGGACGGCTACGACTGGCCGCCAACCGGATGGTCCTGCCGCCGCCCGCCGTGGCGGCCTCCAGGGTCATCGGCGGGTACGCCGGCGGGTAGTCCGTGCCCAGCACCCGGTGCTGCGCCGGCAGCCCCACCGCGCCCGCGACCAGACCGTGCGGCGTCGGCGCGCTGCGCGCCCAGAGCGCCACGTGCACCGCCCAGTCCGAGCGGCCCTCCTCGGCGAACTCCCGGGTGCCGTCCAGCGGGTCGATGATCCACACCCGGTCCGCGTTCAACCGGGACACCGCGTCGCCGCTCACCTCGGCCGTCCAGGCCAGCCGGGAACCCTCGTCCTCCTCGGACAGCACCGCGTCCGCCGGCCGCCACTTCGCCAGCTCGGTACGGATCAGGTCGTGGGAGACCTTGTCCCCGGCCGACTTCAGCGCCCCCGCGTCGGCGAAGCCCAGCTCCGCGCGCAGGCCCATCAGCGCCTGCCCCGCCCGCGCCGCCAGCCACCGGGCGAACGCGCCGTCGATCATCGGAGGACTGCCCATGCTGTTCCCGCTCCCGTCGTCCGCCTTCGCACGCCAGAAAGGCGCAGACTACCGGGCCGGACGCGACCGGCCCGGCACGCCCCGCCCGGCGCCTCAGGCGCCGTGGTAGAGGTTCTGCGTCGGCTCCACACCCTTGGTGACCACCGACTCCACCACGTCCGCGGCCCGGTCCACCAGGAACTCCAGCTCCTTGCGCTCGACCGAGGAGAAGTCCGACAGCACATAGTCCGCCGGATCCTGCCGGCCCGGCGGCCGGCCGATCCCGAACCGCACCCGCACGTAGTCCTTGGTACCCAGCGACTTCGACATCGAGCGCAGGCCGTTGTGGCCGCCCTCGCCGCCGCCGCACTTCACCCGCAGCTGGCCGTACGGGATGTCCAGCTCGTCGTGCACCGCGATCACCCGCCCCGGCGGGATCTTGTGGAACTGCGCCAGCGCGACCACCGGGCCGCCGGAGAGGTTCATGTAGGTCAGCGGCTTCATCAGCACCAGCTTCGGGCCGCCGAAACCCAGCCGCCCCTCGGCCACCTCGGCCACCGCCCGCTTGTGGCGGCCGAACCTACCGCCCACCCGGCCGGCCAGCAGCTCGGCCACCATGAAGCCGACGTTGTGCCGGTTGCCCGCGTACTCCCGACCGGGGTTGCCCAGGCCGACCACCAGCCACGGCCCCGCCTCGTCCGTCACGCCACGTCCCTTCCGCTCTCCCCCACGACCCGCCTCCCATACGGCGACAGGCGCCCCCGGGAACCGGGGACGCCTGTCGCACAGCCTGCGGGCCGATCAGGCCTCGGTCTTCGGCTCCTCGGCAGCCGGCTCGCCCTCGGCCGGAGTGCCCTCCGGACCTTCGGCGGTCTCCTCGCCGACCTCGGCCTCGGCCTCCTCCTCGGCGACCTCGACCTCGGGAAGGGTGGCCTCGAGCTGCTCGGCGGTCGGGGCGGCGGTCACCGAGGCGACCGGCATCTCCCCGTCCGCGGCCAGCTCGACACCGGCCGGCAGCTGAACGTCGGCGGCGGTGATCTGGGTGCCGGCCTCGGCGCCCTCGATCGACGCCTCCAGGTGGTCCGGCACCTTGGTGGCGTCGGCGGTCACCGAGAGGGTGTCGTGGTCGTGCACGATCAGGGTGTCCTTCGCGGCCTCACCGGTCAGCTGGACCGGGACCTCGACGGTGACCTTCTCGCCGCGGCGGACCAGCAGCAGGTCCACGTGCTCGAAGGTGTCCTTGATCGGGTCACGCTGGATCGCTTTCGGCAGCGCCAGCACCTGGGTGCCGTCGCTCACCTCGATCGCGAAGAGCTGGTTCGCGCCGCCCTTGCGGATCGCGGCGGCGAACTCACGCGCCGGAAGCGCGATGTGCTTGGGCTTCTCGCCGTGGCCGTACAGCACGGCGGGCACCTTGCCGGCCCGGCGGGTACGACGGGCACCACCCTTGCCGAACTCGGTACGGGGCTCGGCGCTGATCTTTACCTCGGACACGGGGAAACTCCTGATGCTTCGCTGCGGCGGCTTGTCGTCTGGCGGTGCTGGGCGAGGGGCTCGCTGGGGCTCAAGGTCATGAACGACCGCCCGGAGCACCGCGTCGATGACGGCGCCTCCGTGCGGTGCTTTTCAGCGGCCCGCCGGGCACCCTCGCCGTGGCAACCGCACCAGTCTACCCGAGCGATTTCCGAGCCATCCGGCAGTCCCCCTATCACCGCCGGCCACACCTCGCGGCCGACTTTCCCACCGGCGGCGACCGTCTCGCACGGCCGCCGCCGGCGGGCGCCGGAACTCAGCTCAGGCCACCGAAGAGGGTGGTCACCGAACCGTCGTCGAAGACCTCCCGGATCGCCCGGGCCAGCAGTGGGGCGATCGACAGCACGGTCAGCTTGTCGAGCTGCTTCTCCGGCGGCAGCGGCAGCGTGTTGGTCACCACGACCTCGCTGATCGGGCTGTTCTTCAGCCGCTCGGTCGCCGGGTCGGACAGCAGTGCGTGGGTGGAGGCCACCACGATCTCCGCCGCACCCGACTCCTTGAGGATGTCGGCGGCCTTGGTGATCGTGCCACCCGTGTCGATCATGTCGTCGACGATCAGGCAGACCCGGTCCTCGACCTCGCCGACCACCCGGTTCGCCACCACCTGGTTCGGCTTCAGCGGATCCCGGGTCTTGTGGATGAAGGCCAGCGGGCAGCCACCCAGCCGGTCCGTCCACCGCTCGGCCACCCGCACCCGGCCAGAGTCCGGCGCCACCACCGTCATCGGCCGGCCCGCGTACTTGTGCTCCACGTACTCGGCCAGCACGTCCATGGCGAACAGGTGGTCCACCGGGCCGTCGAAGAAGCCCTGGATCTGCGCGGTGTGCAGGTCCACGGTCAGGATCCGGTTCGCGCCCGCGGTCTTCAGCAGGTCGGCCACCAGCCGGGCCGAGATCGGCTCCCGGCCGCGGTGCTTCTTGTCCTGCCGCGAGTAGGGGTAGAACGGCAGGACCACGGTGATCCGCTTGGCCGAACCACGCTTCAGCGCGTCTACCATGATCAGGGTCTCCATGACCCAGGTGTTGACCCCGTGCGTCACGGACTGCACCACGAAGGCGTCCGAACCGCGTACCGAGTCCTTGAAGCGCACGAAGATCTCGCCGTTGGCGAAATCGTACGAGTCGGAGGGCGTCGGCGCGACGCCGAGCACCTCACCGATCTCCTTGGCCAGCTCCGGAAAACCCCGTCCGGAGAAGAGCATCAGGCTCTTGCGGTTTTCGGCGACGATGCTGCCCATGGGCCCGTCTGCTCCCGTATGTCGGTGGTTCCCGGCGGCGGTGAGCCGGGGACTATTCGGTTGCAGTATCCCCCGTGTTCACCGGTCCTCCCACGGTCTCCGGCCCCCCGTGGATTCAGTCACCTTCGCTTGCGGCTCCGGTGGAATCCGACGCACCCTCACAGGCCCGCTGCGCCGCCTCCGCGGCCGCCGTACCGGACCGCTTGCGCAGCACCCAGCCCTCGACGTTGCGCTGCTGTCCCCGGGCCACCGCCATGGCGCCCGGCGGCACATCCGCGATGATCACCGAGCCGGCCGCCGTGTACGCCCCGTCGCCCACCCGCACCGGCGCCACGAACATGTTGTCCGCCCCGGTACGCGCGTGGCTGCCGATCGTGGTGTGGTGCTTCTTCACCCCGTCGTAGTTGACGAACACCGTCGCCGCACCGATGTTGCTGTGCTCGCCGATCGTCGCGTCCCCCACGTACGACAGGTGCGGCACCTTCGAGCCCTCACCGATCGCGGCCTTCTTCGTCTCCACGAACGTGCCGACCTTCGCCTTACGGCCCAGCCGCGACTCCGGCCGCAGGTACGCGTACGGCCCGACGCTGGCCTCCGGGCCCACCTCGGCGCCCACCGCGTGGCTACGCACGACGCTCGCGCCCGCGCCGACCGTGGTGTCCACCAGCGTGGTGTCCGGACCGACCAGCGCGCCCGCGCCGACCACCGTCGCGCCCTGGAGCTGGGTGTTCTGGTCGATCACCGCGTCCCGCTCGACGGTCACCGTCACGTCGATCCAGGTGGTGTGCGGGTCCAGGATGCTCACCCCGGTCCGCATCCAGCCCTCGTTCACCCGGTCCCGCAGCAGCCGCCGCAGCGCGGCCAGCTCGACCCGGTCGTTGCAGCCCAGCGTCTCCACGTGGTCGGCGGCGCAGTGCACCGCCACCGGCTCCCCCGCGTCCCGGAGCAGGCCGAAGACGTCGGTCAGGTACTCCTCGCCCTGGTCGTTGTCGGTGGAGAGCTTGCCCAGCGCGTCCCGCAGCCGCGCCACGTCGAACGCGTAGATGCCCGCGTTGATCTCCCGCAGCGCGCGCTGCTCCGGGGTGGCGTCACGCTCCTCGACGATCTGCGCCAGCCGCCCCTGCGCGTCCCGCACGATCCGGCCCAGGCCGGTCGGGTCGGGCACCTCGGCGGCCAGCACGGTCGCCGCCGCGCCGGCGCCCTCGTGCGCCTCGACCAGGGCCGCGACGGTCTCCGGCCGCAGCAGCGGCACGTCGCCGTTGATCACCACGACCGTGCCGGCGGCCTCCGGGACCGCGTCCAGCGCGATCCGGACCGCGTGCCCCGTGCCGAGCTGCCGCTCCTGGAGCACCGGGGTGGCCTCCGGGGCGATCTCGGCCAGGTGCGCGCCCACCTGGTCCGCGCCGTGGCCCACCACGACCACCGTGCGGTCCGCGCCCAGCGGCGCGGCCGCGGCCAGCACGTGACCGAGCAGGGTACGACCGAGCAGCGGGTGCAGCACCTTGGGCAGGGCCGACTTCATCCGCTTGCCCTCACCGGCGGCGAGCACGACAACGGTGCGGAGGTGGGGCTGGGGCACGACGTGGCTCCCGTCGGGACGGCGACAGTCTCGCGGCCATGCTAACCACGCGACCGGACGCAAACAGCAGAAGCTCCCGGGAGAGGATTCGAACCCCTATAATCAGGACCAAAACCTGACGTCCTGCCATTAGACGACCCGGGACAGTCAAAAACGGGCAAATGGGAGCCCGTCCGATGGCTGTCCTACACCTTACCGGTCGTGGGGTGGATCCTCATCGGTCATTCCCTTCATGATCCCTTCGATCCTCCAGTAGACCCGGCTCGCCCCGACGACGTGAATCGTCAGGCAGCCGCGGTAGTCGGCGCCGATGTTCTTCCGGGTGGTGAGCGGCCGGTGCCGCTTCAGCGAGGTGCGCTGGAACCGCTCGGGTGGCACCTCGACCAGCTCCGCCCACCAGCGGACCGCCGCCGCCGCGTCGGCGGTCTCGTGGATGCTCACCCGCTAGCGTCGGTCAGCCGCGGGCACGCCGAGCGCGTCGAGGAAACGCAGGAAGAGCGCCACCAGCATGGGATCGCTGTTGACGAACTTGATCCGGCAGTCGTGCGGACGCCACGGCTTGGCCTTGCCGCCCTCGCACCAGTAGATCGCCGCGCCGATCAACACGAGCTCGCGGTAGCGCAGTTGGCGCACCCAACGGGCGGCCGCCGCGACGGTCTCGGCCCGGGCCGCGTCGCGAGCCGCCCGGTGCGCGCTCCACTGGGCCTCCGCGCGGGCCCGCTGACCCGCTCGGCGTCGCCTCAGCACCAGCTCCGGGTCGAGCGGCAGGTGCCGGGTCCAGAGGTAGGCCGTCGACTTCGACACCCGCAGCCGCTCCGCGATCTCGCCGACCGGGCAACCCTCCCGCCGGAGGATGAGGGCCTTCGCGTACAGCTCCGGCTTGCGTCCACGGTAGCGAGGGCGGGCGGTGGCGGGAGTCTCACGGTCGGTCACACCGGCAGGTTAGGACGGGCGTACGACAGCTCCCCATTGACGGATGCACGTGTCCGCTGCGATCTAGCACGCTTCTGGTTACGGTGACGTAGGCGTAGCCCGTACCACTGGGAGGTGCCATGTCGACCACCCTGACGAGCCCGGACAGCGGGCCGAAGCCGCTGACCCAGGGCCACCAGTCCCCCGGCATCCTGATCGCCCTGTGGGCCTTCGTGGTCATTCCGTTCCTCGCCCTGCTGGCCGCCGTGCCGGTGGCCTGGGGCGGCTGGCTGGGCTGGAGCGACCTGCTGGTGGCCGGATTCTGGTACGTGTTGTCCGGCCTCGGCATCACCGTCGGCTACCACCGCTACTTCACCCACGGCTCGTTCAAGGCGAAACCCTGGCTGCGGGCCGCCCTGGCGGTGGCGGGTTCGTTCGCCGTGCAGGGCGAGATCATCCAGTGGGTGGCCGATCACCGGCGGCACCACGCCTTCTCGGACCAGGAGGGCGACCCGCACTCGCCGTGGCGGTTCGGGGAGAGCATCGGTGGGCTGACCAAGGGGCTGTTCCACGCGCACGTCGGCTGGCTGTTCAACCGGGAGTTGTCCAACCGGGAACGGTTCGCCCCGGACCTGCTGGCCGATCCGATCACCCGCCGCGTCGACCGGCTCTTCCCGGTGCTGGTGGTGGTCTCGGTGCTCGGGCCGGCGGCGATGGGCGGGCTGCTCACCGGGTCGTGGCAGGGCGCGCTGACCGCGTTCTTCTGGGGTGGGCTGGTCCGGATCGCGCTGCTGCACCACGTCACCTGGTCGATCAACTCGGTCTGCCACGTCTACGGTGAGCGTCCGTTCGCGGTGCGGCAGGGCGATCGGGCGTCGAACTTCTGGCCGTTGGCGTTGCTGTCGTTCGGGGAGAGCTGGCACAACCTGCACCATGCCGAGCCGACCAGCGCCCGGCACGGGGTGCTGCGCGGGCAGGTCGATCCGTCGGCGCGGGTGATCTGGCTGCTGGAGAAGGCGGGCGCGGCCTGGTCGGTGCGGTGGCCGAAACCGGAGCGGATCACGGCGAAGCTGGTGGAGCCCGGGCGGGTGCGCGGCCGGCCGGCGCGGTAACGGGTCGATCCGCGGGGGGCGGGTTTGGCAGGATGGGCCGGGTGACCGACGTTCCCGGCAGCGACGCCAGCACCGCCCGCCGGCGGGCCGTCCCGGCGGCGAAGCCTTCCCGGGTACGGATGTCCGCGACCCAACGACGCGAGCAGTTGATCTCGATCGCCCGGCAGATCTTCGCCGAGCGCGGGTTCGACGCCACCTCGATCGAGGAGGTGGCGGCCCGGGCGAAGGTCTCCAAGCCGGTGGTCTACGAGCACTTCGGCGGCAAGGAGGGGCTCTACGCGGTGGTGGTGGACCGGGAGGTCCGCTCGCTGCTGGACCGGATCACCACGGCGTTGACGGCGGGGCATCCGCGGGAGTTGCTGGAGCAGGCGGCGTTGACCCTGCTGACCTACATCGAGGAGGAGACCAGCGGGTTCCGGGTGCTGGTCCGGGAGTCGCCGCTGATGTCGGCGACGGGCAACTTCAGCAGCGTGATGAACGACGTTGCGCACCAGGTGGAGCACATTCTGGGCGCGGAGTTCTCCAGCCGGGGCTACGACCCGAAGCTGGCGGAGCTGTACTCGCAGGCGCTGGTGGGCATGGTGGCGTTGACCGGGCGCTGGTGGTTGGAGGTGCGCAAGCCGCGGAAGGAGACGGTGGCGGCGCACCTGGTGAACCTGGCCTGGAACGGCCTGTCGCACCTGGAGGCGAAGCCGGGTCTGATCACTGTCCGCAAGCGGGGCTGAGCCGGCTCAGCGGTGGGCCTCGGCGATGGGGTGTTCGCGGCGGCGCCGCTCGTCCGCGGCGTGCTCGTCGGTGCCGACCTTGTCGTAGAGGCCGGTGGCGAGCAGGATCAGCCCGAACAGCAGCGAGACGATGACGGTGGACATCGAGAAGTTGAGGAAGTTCGCCGAGGTCTGCAGCACGGCCATCATGAGGATGCCGGTGATCAGGAAGACGGCGCCGGCGGTCAGGTTCATGTAGTGGCCGAGGTTGCCGCGGCGGGACGCGCCGATCAGCAGGAAGGCGCCGAACACCACGGAGACCAGGGAGAACGCCAGGTTGGTGCGGAGGCCGAGGGCCGTGGTGTTCGCCCGGCTGAAGAGGCCGTCACCCCAGGTCTGGAAGACCCCGTAGACGCCGAAGACCAGGATGTAGAGGCCGATGAGTCCGGACAGCACCCGGTAGAGCGGTCGTGCGGGGTGGTTCACCGGGATGTGCGCCATGGGAGCCTCCGGTCTGCTGACTGATTTGGCGCAATTGTCCCCCGAGCCGCCCGCTCCCGTCCCCGGAAAACGCCGAAGGCCCGGCGGTGCCGGGCCTTCGGGGATGGCTGCGGGTCAGAGCACCAGCCGGGCCTTCTGCCAGGCCTCGTGCTCGTCGTCGGTGCCGACCTTGCCGTACATGCCGGCCATCAGGAGCACCAGGGAGAGGGCGAGCACCACGATGTCGGTCAGGATCGAGAAGTTGAAGATGTTGGCGTCGGTGTGGAGGAACGCCAGCTCGGCCAGGCCGAGGACCATGAGGGCGTACGCGAGCCACTGGTTGATCGCCACGTCGAGGTTGCGGCCGATCGCGGTGCCGACCAGGATCGCGGCCCCGAGCAGGATCGCGAGCATCGAGAAGCCGAGGTTGGTGCCCTGGCCGAGGACCTTGGTGTCGTCCTGGGCGAGGACGTCGTCGCCGGCGCTGGCGATGATGCCGAGCACGCCGAACACGACGAAGTACAGACCAACGAGCCCGCCGATCGCCCGGTAGACAGGCCGCGCGGGGTGGTTGACGGGGGTGTGGGCCATCTCTGCGTCTCCAAGACCGACGGGAAAGGGGTCGCCTGCGATTGTCCCGTACGCCCGTCAGTGACGCCGCACACCCCCCACCCCGGTCGGGTCAGCCGGCCGGCAGCTCCTCGGCGAGGGCCAGCCAGGTCTCCTCGGTGCGGTCCCGTTCGGCGCGGACCTCCTTGAGCTGGGCGTCCAGCTCGGCGACCCGGGCGTAGTCGGTGGCGTTCGCGGCGAGCTGCTCGTGCAGCGTCGCCTCCTTCTGCTCCAGCTTGGCGATCTGCCGCTCCAGCCGGCTGAGTTCCTTCTTCGCGGTGCGTACCTCGGCGGCGGACAGGCCCTCGCGGGCCGGTGCGGCCGCGGCCGGGGTGAGGTCGGCGGGCGCCGGGCCGCCGCCCGCCGCGGCGCGGGCCAGGTACTCGTCGACCCCGCCGGGGAGGTGCACGAGCCGGCCGTCGCCGAACATCCCGTACGCGACGTCGGTGACCCGCTCGATCAGGTAGCGGTCGTGGCTGGCCACCACGATGGTGCCGGGCCAGGAGTCGAGCAGGTCCTCCAGCGCGGCGAGGGTGTCGGTGTCCAGGTCGTTGGTGGGCTCGTCGAGGAGGAGCACGTTGGGCTCGCCGGCGAGCAGCCGCAGCATCTGCAGCCGCCGGCGCTCGCCGCCGGAGAGGTCGCTGACCGGGGTCCAGAGCCGCCGGTCGTCGAAGCCGAAGATCTCGGCGAGCTGGGCGGCGCTGATCTCCCGGTCGCCGAGTTGCACCCGCCGGGCCACCTCCTCGACGGCTTCGAGGACGCGCAGGTGGCCGGGGAGTTCGGCGAGTTCCTGGGAGAGGAACGCGGGGCGCACGGTCTGCCCGGCGGCGAACCGGCCGCCGTCGGGGCGGGTCACCCCGGCGAGCATCCGCAGCAGGGTGGTCTTGCCGGCGCCGTTGCGGCCCAGGATGGCGATCCGGTCGCCGGGGCCGACCTGCCAGGTGAGGCCGTGCAGGATCTCCTTCGGGCCGGCGTGCAGGGTGACCTGGTCGAGGTCGTACACCTGCTTGCCGAGCCGGGCGGTGGCGAGCCGTTGCAGCGACGTCGTGTCGCGGGGCTCCGGCACGTCGGCGATCAGCGCGTTGGCGGCGTCGATCCGGAACTTCGGCTTGGAGGTACGGGCGGGCGCGCCCCGGCGCAGCCAGGCGATCTCCTTGCGGAGCAGGTTCTGTCGGCGGGCCTCGGTGGCGGCGGCGACGCGCTGCCGCTCGACCCGGGCCAGGGTCCAGGCGGCGAAGCCGCCCTCGTAGGCCCGGACGGTCTGGTCGGCGACCTCCCAGGTGGTGGTGCAGACGGCGTCGAGGAACCAGCGGTCGTGGGTGACCACGACGAGGGCGCCCTTGCGGGTGACGAGGTGCCGGGCCAGCCAGTCGACGCCGCCGACGTCGAGGTGGTTGGTGGGCTCGTCGAGGATGAGCAGGTCGGCCTCGCGGACCAGCAGGGCGGCGAGCGCGACGCGTCGGCGTTCGCCACCGGACATCGTCCCGACGGGCGCGTCGAGGCCGAGGTGGGGCATGCCGAGGCCGTCGAGGATGGCCCGGACGCCGGCGTCGCCGGCCCACTCGTGCTCGGCGCCCATGCTCTCGCCGAGCCAGGCGGTGCCGAGCACCACGTCCCGGACGGTGGCCTCGGGGGCCAGGGTCAGGCTCTGCGGCAGCCAGGAGACCCGCAGGTCGCGGCGGTGGGTGACCCGGCCGTCGTCGGGGTCCTCCTGCTTGGTGAGCAGGCGCAGCAGGGTGGACTTGCCGGCGCCGTTGAGGCCGACCACGCCGACCCGGTCGGCGTCGTCGAGGCCGAGCGACACGTCGGTGAGCAGTGGCCCGGCGGCGCCGTACCCCTTGGACACCCGGTCCAGGTTGACGATGTTGGCCACTGACCCTCCTTTCATGATCAAGGCGCCCCGGTGCCCGGGACGCCCACGGTCAAGGGTACGCGGACCGCGCCCCGCGCCTCCCGCCCGCCATGATCGACAGCGGCCGGCGGGCCGGGCGGGGGCTCAGACGATGCGGGCGCCGGCGACCGGGCCGTGCGCGACCCGGGCCTCCCGGCAGACGCCGGCGGCCGTGAGGTCGGCGGCGATCCGCCCGGCGTGTGCCTCGTCGGTGGCGAGGAAGACGCAGGTCGGGCCGGAGCCGGAGACGAGGCCGGCGAGCGCCCCGGCCGCCTCCCCCGCCTTGAGCGTCTCGGCCAGCGACGGGCGCATGGTCAGCGCGGCGGCCTGGAGGTCGTTGCCGAGGGCGGCGGCGAGCACCCGAGGGTCGCGCTGGCGCAGCGCGCCGAGCAGCCCGTCGGTGCTGCCCAGCGGCTCCCCCGCGGTGCCGGCGTCGCGGAGCCGGTCCAGCTCCCGGTAGGCGGCCGGGGTGGAGAGGCCGCCGTCGGCGACGGCCACCACCCAGTGCCACGAGGTCGGGCGGGCCAGCACCGGGCTGACCGCCTCGCCGCGCCCGGTGCCGAGCGCGGTGCCGCCGTGGATCAGGAACGGCACGTCGGAGCCCAGGTCGGCGGCGATCCCGGCCAGTTCGTCGCGGGACAGCCCGGTGCCCCAGAGCGCGTCGCAGGCGACCAGCGCGGCGGCCGCGTCGGCGCTGCCGCCGGCCAGCCCGCCGGCGAGCGGGATCTGCTTGCGCAGGTGCAGCCGGGCGTGCGGCAGGACGCCCGCGTAGCCGGCGAGGGCGTGGGCGGCGCGGATCACCAGGTTGGTGTCGTCCAGGGCCAGCTCGCCGGCGCCCTCACCCTCCATGGTGAGGGTCAGCGTGTCGCCCCGACGGGCGGTCAGCTCGTCGTAGATGGAGATCGCGTGGTAGACGGTGTTCAGCTCGTGGTAGCCGTCCCGGCGCAGCGGCCCCACCCCGAGGTGCAGGTTGACCTTGGCCGGCACCCGCACCTTCACCGGGCCGCTGGCCCCGCGCCGCTGCCCGTCCTCGTCGTCCGGTCGCCAGGCCTCGGTCACGGGACGATGTCCCGCGGGCGCAGGCGGATGTCGAACGGCTTCTGCACGGTCAGCTCCTCGGCGGGGTCGGCGTCGGCGCCAGCCTAACGGGCGACGGCCGGGGCGGTCGGGGCCGACGCGGCGATGGCGGCGAACTGCTCCACGGTGAGTGACTCGCCGCGGGCGCCGGGGTCGACGCCGGCGGCGGTGAGCGCCGCGGCGGCCCGGTCCGCGCCGCCGGCCCAGCCCGCGAGGGCGGCGCGCAGGGTCTTGCGGCGCTGCGCGAACGCCGCGTCGACCACGGCGAAGACCGCCTCCCGGGGTACGTCGGCGCGGGGCGGCTCACGCCTGGTGAAGGCGACCAGCCCGGAGTCGACGTTCGGCACCGGCCAGAAGACGTTCGGCGGGACCTTGCCGGCGGCCCGGGACCGGGCGTACCAGGCGAGCTTGACCGACGGGATGCCGTACACCTTGGAGCCGGGACCGGCGACGAGCCGGTCGGCGACCTCCTTCTGCACCATCACCAGGCCGTGCCGCAGGGTGGGCAGCTCGGCGAGCAGGTGCAGCACCACCGGCACGGCCACGTTGTACGGCAGGTTCGCCACCAGCGCGGTCGGCGGCGGGTCGGCCAGTTCGCCGGCGGTGACCCGCAGCGCGTCGCCGGGGTGCACGGTGAGCCGGGTGGCGTCCGGGCCGGCGAACCGGGCGGCGGTCTCCGGCAGCGCGGCGGCCAGGGCGGGGTCGAGTTCCACGGCGTGCACGTGCGCGGCCACCGGGAGCAGGGCCAGGGTGAGCGAGCCGAGCCCGGGGCCGACCTCCAGCGCCACGTCGTCCGGGGCGAGCCCGGCGGTGGTGACGATCCGGCGGACGGTGTTCGGGTCGTGCACGAAGTTCTGGCCGAGCTTCTTGGTCGGCGTCACGCCGAGCCGCGCGGCGAGTTCCCGGATCTCCGCCGGGCCGAGGAGACCGGTCACGCCGGGCATCCTCTCACCACGGCCCGAACGCCCGCTCGCCGGTCGCGGAGATCGCCGCGCAGAGCTCGTCGAGGTCGGTCCCGGTGGTGTCGGCCAGGAACCGGACGGTCAGCGGGATCAGGTACGAGGCGTTGGGCCGCCCCCGGTGCGGCATCGGGGTGAGGTACGGCGCGTCGGTCTCCACCAGCAGTTGCCCGGGCGGGGTGACCGCAGCGGCCTCGCGCAGGGCGGTGGCGCTGCCGAAGGTGACGGTGCCGGCGAAGCTGAGCAGGTAGCCGCGGCGGACGCACTCGCGGGCGAAGTCGGCGTCGCCGGAGAAGCAGTGCAGCACCACGGTGTCCGGCGCGCCCTCGTCGTCGAGGATCCGCAGCACGTCGGCGTGCGCGTCCCGGTCGTGGATGACCAGCGCCTTGCCGTACCGCTTGGCGATGGCGATGTGCGCCCGGAAGCTCTCCTCCTGCGCGGCCCGCCCCTCGTCGCCGGTGCGGAAGAAGTCCATCCCGGTCTCGCCGATGCCGCGGACCCGGCTCCGGCCGGCGAGGGCCTCGATCTCGCGCAGCGCCTCGTCCAGGTCGGCCAGGCGGGGTGCCTCGTTGGGGTGCAGCGCCACGGTGGCCAGCACCGCGCCGTAGCGCTCGGCGACGTCGGCGCTCCACCGGGACGACTCGACGTCCACGCCGACCTGCACCAGCCGGTCCACGCCGACGCCGGCGGCGACCGCGATCGCCGCCGCCACCGGGTCGTCGGCGGGCCCGCCGGGCACACCGGCCTCGCTGACCGTGATGTCCAGGTGGGTGTGGCTGTCCAGCACGGGCACCGCGAGCGCCTCCGGGGCGGGCGGGAACTCGCCGGCCCGGCGGGCGGCGCGCTGCTTGCGGTTTTCGGTCTGCTCGCTCATCGCGGCCAGCATCACACACCGTGGGCGGCCGGCGTTTCCCGACCGCCATCGACTGTTCACTCCCGCAACATCTGCCGCGCCTACGGTCCGGGGCGTGACCGTCACTCCTCAGGCCAGCGGGGCCGCCTCCGAGCGGACCGGGCTGCGCGTGACGTACGACGGCCGCGTCCACCCGGCGGAGGAGATCGCCCGGGGCGCGGCGTACGAGCTGTTCAGCGCCGAGGAGGCGCCCGGCTTCGAGTGGGCGCCCCGGCCCGGGGTGGCATACCCGTGGCGGAGGTTCGTGCACGTCACCGAGGTGAGTGCCGTGCACGGTGCGGCCGAGCCGACCGAGGACCTCGACTCGCCGCTGCTGATGCCGCTGCACCGCGAGCACGGTTGGGCGTACCTGCACCAGCTCAGCCAGCAGCCGGGCGCGGCCGGCGACCCGACCCTCGCGGCGGTGCGCGGCTCGGCGCTGATCCGGCCGGGCACCCGGATGGTGAAGGTGCTCTCCGCCCGCCAGCTCGCCGGCTACGTGCGGGGCTGGCTGCCGCACGGCTTCTGCCACCGGGAGCACGACGTGGCGCACCTGCGCACCCCGGCGGGGATGGCGGTGCTGCGCGGCGACTCGGAGGGCGGCGACGTGGCGTACGCGCTGCGCTGGCGCGCCACCGACCCGGCCGACTACGACGTGCCGGTCGGCCCGGCGCACCAGGGGCTGACCGCGCTGCCGCCGCGGGACCGGCTCGGGCCGCCGGTGCTGGGCACCGGCTTCGTGCCGAGCAACGCCCAGCTGATCCCGGAGTTCGTGACCCGCGACTTCGCCGACCTGCCGATGCCGGCGAACGCCGCGCTGCTCGCCTACCCGGCGGAGGGCGTGGAGGTGGTGCTCTACACCTACCAGGCCGAGCAGCGGGGCTGGCTGCGCATGGTCGGCCGGCAGTGGCGGCACCTGCTCGCCGCGGTGCCCGGCCTCTCCCCCGACCAGGAGTACGTGCCGACCGGCGACGCGCCCCGCTCCACCCAGCTCGTCGGCGCGTACGGCGGCGCCGAGTACGAGGCGGTGGCCGACCTGCCCGGCGGGTTCCGGGTGCTGGCCATGACCCGGGCGGTCCGCTACCCGGTGGAGTCGGCGGCCCGCCGGCTGCGCTACGCGGCCTGGCGGGGGGTGCCCTGCCTGGTGCTCCGGGAGGAGGGGGGCTGGCTGCGGCTGCGGCTGTGCCGGCCGGACCCGGACGCGGTGGCCACGACCGGGGCGCAGTGCCACGAGCGGGGCGTCTACGAGACCTGGGCGCCGGGCGCCGAACTCACCGACGACCGGGTGGTGGACCTGCCCTACCGGACGGCATAACCGGGGCCGGGTCGGGAAAGCGCGGGCGTCCCAGACGCACGCAAGGAGAGAGCCCGACATGCCTTTCGTCACCGTTGGTACGGAGAATTCCGCACCCATCGACCTCTACTACGAGGATCACGGCTCCGGCCAGCCGATCGTCCTGATCCACGGCTTCCCGTTCAACGGGGCGACCTGGGAGAAGGTGGCCAGCCCGCTGCTCGCGGCCGGCTACCGGGTGATCACCTACGACCGGCGCGGGTTCGGCAACTCCGCCCAACCGGCGTTCGGCTACGACTACAACACCTTCGCGGCCGACCTCGACGTGCTGATGACCGAGCTGGACCTGCGCAACGCGATCCTGGTCGGGCACTCGATGGGCACCGGCGAGGTGACCCGCTACCTGGGGGCGTACGGGTCGGACCGGGTGGACCGGGCGGTGCTGATGGCCCCGTTGGCGCCGTTCCTGCTGAAGACGGCCGACAATCCGGAAGGGGTCGACAAGAGTCTCTTCGACGGGTTCCAGGCGGCCATCATCCAGGACCGGTTCGCCTACCTGACCCAGTTCTGCGACGCGTTCTTCAACTACAGCGAGAACAAGGGCAGGTGGGTGAGCGAGGAGGCGTACCGGGCGCACTGGCAGATCGGCGCGCAGGCGTCGGCGAAGGCCACCCACGACTCCGTCGACGCGTGGCTGACGGACTTCCGGGGCGACCTGCCGAACATCAACGTGCCGGTGCTGATCATCCAGGGCGACAAGGACAACGTGCTGCCGTTCCCCGTGACGGGCCAGCGGTTGCAGAACATGCTGTCCGACTGCCGGATGATCACCCTGAAGGGGGCGCCGCACGGCACGCCGTGGACGCACCCCACCGAGGTCAACCAGGCGATCATGGAGTTCATCGGCGCGCCGAAGATGGCCCGCGCCTGACCCACCGACGGCGGCGGCCCCGGGGACAACCCCGGGGCCGCGTCGCGCGTCGGGCAGCTCAGCCGGCCAGCCGGGCCAGCTCCTCCTCGACGATCGACGGGTCGAGCTTGCGGAACACCGGCTTCGGCGCCGCGAGCGGCCGGCCCGCCTCCAGGGGTACGGACTCCCAGCGCGCCCCGACCGTGTAGTCACCGGTCAGCACCGGGTACGCCGGCCCGCCGTCGAGGTCCTCGACCTCCTCGAGCACCGGCATGGGCGCGTGCACCCCGGTGCCGCCGAGCAGCTCGTGGACCTTCTGCGCGGAGTGCGGCAGGAACGGGGTGAGCAGCGTGTTGGCGTCGCTGACCACCTGGAGGGCGACGTGCAGGATGGTGCCCATCCGGGGCTTGTCGGCCTCGTCCTTGAGCTTCCAGGGGGCCTGCTCGGACAGGTACTTGTTGGCCTCGGCGACGACCTTCATGGCCTCGCCGATGGCCTGCTTCTGCCGGTGCCGGGCGATCAGGTCGCCGACGGTGGCGAAGCCCGCCCTCGCCGTCTCCAGCAGGGCCCGGTCGGCCTCGGTGAGCCCGGCCGGATCGACCGGCGGGATCGCGCCGAAGTTCTTCGCGGCCATCGAGACCGAGCGGTTGACCAGGTTGCCCCAGCCGGCGACCAGCTCGTCGTTGTTGCGGCGGAGGAACTCCGACCAGGTGAAGTCGGTGTCGTTGCTCTCCGGGCCGGCCGCGGCGATGAAGTAGCGCAGGGCGTCGGCGTCGTACCGCTCCAGGAAGTCCCGCACGTAGATGACCACCTTGCGGGAGGAGGAGAACTTCCGCCCCTCGATGGTCAGGTACTCGCTGGAGACCACCTCGGTGGGCAGGTTGAGCCGGCCCAGCATGCCCGGCTCGCCGTCCCGGGAGCCCTCACCGGAGTAGCCGCCGAGCAGCGCCGGCCAGATCACCGAGTGGAAGACGATGTTGTCCTTGCCCATGAAGTAGTAGCCGCGGGCGTCCTTGCCCTCGGCGTCGGCGGACCACCACTTCCGCCAGGCCTCCGGGTCGCCGGTGCGGCGGGCCCACTCGATGGACGCGGACAGGTAGCCGATGACCGCGTCGAACCAGACGTAGATCCGCTTGTCGGGCCGGTCGCGCCAGCCGTCGAGCGGGATGGGCACGCCCCACTCCAGGTCGCGGGTGATGGCCCGGGGCTGGAGGTCGTCGAGCAGGTTGCGCGAGAACCGGAGCACGTTGGGGCGCCAGCCCTCCCGGCTGTCCAGCCACTGCCGCAGCGCGTCGGCCAGGGCGGGCAGGTCCAGGAAGAAGTGCTCGGTCTCGACGAACTCCGGCGTCTCGCCGTTGATCTTCGACTTGGGGTTGATCAGGTCGATCGGGTCGAGCTGGTTGCCGCAGTTGTCGCACTGGTCGCCGCGGGCGCTGTCGTAGCCGCAGATCGGGCAGGTGCCCTCGATGTAGCGGTCGGGCAGGGTCCGGCCGGTGGACGGCGAGATCGCCCCGGTGGTGACCTTGGGGACGATGTAGCCGTTGCTGTGCAGACCCTCGAACAGCTCCTGGACCACGGCGTAGTGGTTGCGGGTGGTGGTCCGGGTGAACAGGTCGTACGACAGCCCCAGCGCCCGCAGGTCCTCGGCGATCACCCGGTTGTACCGGTCGGCCAGCTCGCGCGGGGTGACCCCCTCGGCGTCGGCCTGCACCTGGATCGGGGTGCCGTGCTCGTCGGTGCCGGACACCATGAGCACGTCGTGACCGGCCATCCGCATGTACCGGGCGAAGACGTCGGAGGGAACGCCGAATCCGGATACGTGGCCGATGTGGCGCGGGCCGTTGGCGTAGGGCCAGGCGACCGCGGCGAGAACGTGACTCATGAGCGCCAAGCCTAGTGATTGCCGTCGGTCACCCGCGAACCAATAGGGCGGGTCCCACCAACCGACCCCGGCCGTACGCCCGATTTGTCGCCGACACGCGGCCTGAGCTGCCCGGCGGGCCCCGCCCAGCGGTGTGAAATGAACGGCGTGACCAGCAGACCAGCGGCGCCCGGGCCGGGCGGGCCCTCCGCGCCGGCGGCCGGGGAGGCCGCGCGGCGGATCCCGGCGCGCGGCACGTCGGTCGCCCCTCAGCCCCGGCTGGACCCGGCCG
>NZ_MUYZ01000329.1:0-7270 GCF_003013775.1 Micromonospora sp. MH33 | reverse complement strand
GACCGGCACCCCGTCGGCGGCGAGCCGGTCCCGGGCGGCGGCGGCGAGTTCGGGCAGGACGGCGGCGGCCGCGTACCCGCCGGGCGTGCCGAACTCGGTGGCGAGCGCGGCCAGGTGCGGGCCGAGCGGCGGCAGCAGCCGACTGTCGGGCTCTCCGGCGGAGAGGTTGCGGGCGCCGGGCAGCGGTGGGGGCATCAGCGCGGAGCGGCGGCTCGCCACGGGCGGGCGGGGGCGGACCCGGGTTCCGTGCCGGCCGGCGGTGACGACCAGGCCACGCTGCCGCAGCTCCTGGTACGCCTTCGCGACGGTGGCCGGGCTGACGCCCAGCTCGACGGCGAGGGCGCGGACGGCGGGCAGGGCGTCGCCCGGGGCGAGGTCGCCGGCCCGGATGCCGGTTTCCACGCTCGCCGAAATCGCCGCCGACGAGGAGCCACTGATCTGATAATGTCCTGCCACAGTTCGGAGATTGTACTAGCACGAAGATGGGATGTCGCATGTACCCCCCGACCGAACGGACGACCGCCACCCGCATGCGGGCCCGGATGAGCTATGACGAGGCCGCCGCGCACGCCGTCCTGGACGAGGCGTACCACTGCGCGCTCGGGTTCACCGTGGACGGCGAGCCGCGCGTTCTGCCGACCCTGCACGTCCGGATCGGCGACACCCTCTACCTGCACGGCTCCACCGGCAGCCGGCCGCTGCTCGCCGCCCGTGACAACGCGGGCCTGCCGGTCTGTGTCGCGGTCACGCTGCTCGACGGGCTGGTCTACACCCGGTCCCAGTTCAACCACAGCGCCAACTACCGGTCGGTGGTGGCGCACGGCACCGCCCGCCTGGTGACCGACGAGCGGGAGAAGCTGGACGTGCTCACCGCGCTGGTGGAGAAGGTGGCCGCCGGGCGCAGCACGGACAGCCGCCCGCCGAGCCGGCGCGAGCTGGCCGAGACCGCCGTGCTGGCGCTGCCGCTGCGCGAGGTGTCGGTCCGCGCCCGGGCCGCCGGGGCCAACGACGATCCCGCCGACCTCCACCTGCCGCACTGGGCGGGGGTGGTGCCGCTGCGGCTCACCGCCGGCGTGCCGGAGCCGGCAGCCGGGGTGACCGCTCCGGTGCCGGCGTACCTGCGGCCGGCCCCGTCGCCCTGGCTGGAGCCGGTGGTGCTGCGCGGCGAACACGTCGTGCTGGAGCCGCTCGACGAGTCCCACGCCGAGGAGCTGTACGCCGCCCTCGACGACGAGGAGGTCTGGCGGTACGTCGGCACCCCGCGCCCGGGCGGCGTCGAGGAGATGGCCGCGTACGTCCGGGCCTCGCTCGACGCCCACCGGCGCGGGGTGCGGATGCCCTGGGTGCAGCGCTGCGCGGTGACCGGCGCGGTGGTCGGCACCACCTCCTACTACCAGCCGGACCCGGAACTGCGGACCGTGGAGATCGGCTACACCCAGCTCGGCCGGCCGTGGTGGCGCACCGGGATCAACACCGAGGCGAAGCTGCTGCTGCTCACCCGGGCCTTCGAGGAGCTGGACGCCGTCCGGGTCACCTGGCAGACCAGCTCGCTCAACGAGCGCTCGCAGCGGGCCATCGAGCGGCTCGGCGCGGTCCGGGAGGGGACCCTGCGGTCCAACCGGCGGCGCGCCGACGGCACCTGGCGGGAGTCCGCGCTCTACTCGATGCTCGCCTCGGAGTGGCCAAACGCACAGGTCACGCTGCGGGAACGGCTTCGCCCGGCGGTGCCCGCGGCGTCATGATGACCGGCGTGCTGGGGATCACCGACATCTGGACGTACGTGCTGGGCACCGTGGCGATCGTGCTGCTGCCCGGGCCGAACTCGCTCTTCGTGCTCTCCACGGCGGCGCGCCGTGGCGTGGCGGCCGGCTACCGGGCCGCCGGAGGCGTGTTCGTCGGCGACTCGGTGCTGATGTTCCTCTCCGCCGCCGGGGTGGCGTCGCTGCTCAAGGCGTACCCGGCGCTCTTCCTCGTGATCAAGTACGTCGGCGCCGCGTACCTCGGGTGGTTGGGCCTGGCCATGCTGCGCGGCGCCTGGCGGCGCTGGCGCGACCGCAACGACCCGGCGACGCCGCGGCTGATCGACGCGGCGGAGCCGGCGGCGGTGCGCAGCCCGTTCCGGCGGGCGCTGGTGATCAGCCTGCTCAACCCGAAGGCGATCCTCTTCTTCATCTCCTTCTTCATCCAGTTCGTCGACCCCGGGTACGCCTGGCCGGCGCTGTCCTTCCTGCTGCTCGGCCTGATCGCCCAGGTGACCAGCGCGCTCTACCTGACGGCGCTGATCCTGACCGGCACCTTCCTGGCCGCCCAGTTCCACCGCCGGCAGCGGCTCGCCGCGACCGGCACCACGGCCATCGCGGTGCTCTTCCTCGGCTTCAGCCTGAAACTCGCCACCGCCTCGGTCTGACCCGCGACGACCCACTCAGGTGCCGTCGCCCCCACCGCCACCGCCGCCGACGCCCGCGCCGCCGGCCGTGCCGCCGAGGCCGTAGCCGGGGGCGACCGGCTCGTCGGGCCGGCGGCTGACATGCGCGGACTCACCGATCCTGGCGGACCAGTCGGCGTGTGCGGCGGCCGCCGCGTGCCGGTCGATGGCGTGCCGCAGCCAGCCGTCCACGGTGGCCACCCAGTCCCGCCGGTCGGCCCCCGCGTGCCAGGCCCGGAACCGGCTGATGCTCTGGTGGGTGATCCCGGCCAGGGAGAGCCGGCGGTCCATCCAGAGCAGCACCTCCAGCCCCGCCGCATTGGTCACGAAGATCACCTCCAGCTCGGTGATCGGGCCGGCGTAGAGCGGGGCCACCCAGTAGCCCAGGCGCTGGTGGAACGGGAGCGCCTGCTCCACCCCGGGCAGCCGCCCCTGCTGCAGCCCGGCCTGCCGCATGACGAAGCCGAGGGTCTCCAGCGCGGCGAGGACGTGCTGCTGGGTGGGGATCGGGTGCACGAAGACCGGCACCATGGCGCCCTGGTCCAGGTCCGGGTCGACCGACACCTCGGTACGCAGCCCGGTGCGCAGGCTCATGAGCGGAACCCCGCCGAAGATGGTCACCGGGGTCTCCCACGGCAACGGGATCGCGAAGTCCACCGCCCGCCGCCGGTCCGCCGGCACCACGAACCGGCCGGCGATCGGCACCTGGTGGTACTGGACCAGCCGGCGGGGCGACTCCGGGTCCTCCGGCTCGACCTGGGCGACCAGCCCGAGCCGGATGTGCCGCACGGCGACGTCGTTGCCGCCGGCGGCCAGGGTGACCCGGCCGGGGAGGCGCAGGCCGGGGCGGGTGCTCGGGTTGGGCAGCGTGGTGCTCACCGACAGCCCGGTCCACACGGACTCCGACGACACCCCGGTCAACCGCATGCCGCCGGCATTCCCGCTGCCCGCTCCCCCATTCGCCCGCCGATACGCGGCGACGCTGGCGGGTCCGGGTGCGTCTGTTGTTGCCGGAGCGACAACAGACGCACCCGAAGCGGCCCGGAGAGCGGGGCGTCAGCGCATGCGGCGGCCTCGGGGCACCGGATCGGTCTCGTCGTCGAACTCGCCGATGACCTCCTCGAGGAGGTCCTCCAGCGCGACGAAGCCGATCGGCCGCGTCGGCCCGCCGCCGTTGCTGACCAGCGCCAGCTGGGCCTGCCGGCCCCGCATGGCGGCCACCGCCTCGGTGACCGACGCCTCGCCGGGCAGGGTGAACGCCGGGGTCATCAGCTCCTCCGCGGTGGCCGCCCGGCCGGTGGTGACGGCCCGGACCGCCTCGCGGACGTGGACGAGGCCGCAGACCTCGCCGCCGGCGTCGACCACGGCCAGCCGGGACCGGCCGCTGTCCCGGGAGACGTGCTCGATCCGCTCGGCGGTGTCGTCCCGGCGTACCGTGACGATCCGGTCGAACGGCTCCATCACCTGCGCCACGCTGGTGCCCTGCAACTCCAGCATGCTGGTCAGCATCTGGTGCTGCTCGGCGCCGAGCAGCCCGTGCTCGCGGGACTGCTCCAGCAGGATCCGCAGCTCGTCCGGGCCGTGCACCTGGGCGAGCTGGTCCTGCTGGCGGACGCCGACCAGCCGCAGCACGGCGTTGGCCAGCGCGTTGAGCGCGGACAGCACCGGGCGGGCGACCCGGGCGAAGGCCCGGAACGGCAGCGCCAGCAGCATGGCCGAGCGCTCCGCGTCGGTGATCGCCCAGGACTTCGGGGCCATCTCGCCGACCACCAGGTGCAGGAAGGTCACCAGGGCCAGGGCGAACAGCAGCCCGACCAGGTGGCTGACCGCGTCCGGCAGCCCGACCGCGTGCAGCAGCGGGCTGAGCAGGTGCTCGATGGCCGGCTCGGCCAGCGCGCCGAGGCCCAGGGTGCACAGGGTGATGCCGAGCTGGGCGCCGGCCAGCATCAGGCTCAGCTCGCGGACGCCGTCCAGCGCCGCGCGGGCCGCCCGGCCGCCCCCGACGGCCAGCTGTTCCAGGCGGTACCGCTTCGCCGCGACGAGCGCGAACTCGGCCGCCACGAAGAAGGCGTTGAGCGCCAGGAGCACCACGGAGAAGAAGAGCGCGAAACCTGGGCTCATGCCGCCTCCTCCCCGTGCGCGCCGGCGGTCGTCCGGAGCCGGACGGAGTCGGCCACGTGCCGGTCCACGGCCAGCACCTCGACCAGGGCGCGCGGCTCCGCGTCCGGCTCCTCGCCGTCGACGGCGAGGGCGATCTCCAGCCGGTCGCCGACCTCGGGCACCCGGCCCAGCTCCCGCATGACCAGGCCGGAGAGGGTGTCGTACTCGGGCGCCTCGGGCAGCGCGATGCCGGTGCTGTCGGCGACCTCGTCGATCCGCCAGCGGGCCGGCACCACCCAGGAGCCGTCCTCCTGCCGGGCCGGGGCCCGCTCCGGCGGGTCGTCCTCGTCGCGGATCGGCCCGACCAACTCCTCGGCGATGTCCTCCAGCGTGATCACGCCGGCGAAGCCGCCGTACTCGTCGACCACGCAGGCGAGCTGGCGGTGCCCGACCCGGAGCCGGTCCAGCACCGTCGGCAACGGCAGCGTCTCGGGCACCAGCAACGGGGGTACGGCCACCGCGGCGACCCGGGTGCTCGCCCGCTCGGCCGGCGGCACCCCGAGGACGTCGGCGATGCCGATCACGCCGACGAGGTCGTCGACGCCCTCGGCGCCGCGCACCGGGAACCGGGAGTGGCCGGTGTCGAGCAGCTCGACGACCCGGCTGACCGGCTCGTCGGCCCGTACGGTGTGCACGTCGACCCGGGGCACCATGGCCTCCCCGGCGGTCAGCTCCCGGAAGTCGAGCCCCCGGTCGAGCAGGTCGGACATCTCGGCGTCGAGGTGCCCCTCCTCCCGGGACTCGGCGATGATCTGCTCCAGGTCCTTCGGGGTGGCGCCGCTGGGCAGCTCCTCGATCGGCTCGATGCCGACCCGGCGCAGCAGCCGCACGGCGGCCCGGTCGAAGAGGGTGATCACCGGTCCGGCGATCCGCAGGTACATCAGGGTGGACCCGGCGAGCGCCCGGGCGAGCGGCACGGCGCGGGCGATGGCCAGGTTCTTCGGGGCCAGCTCGCCGAGGACCATCTGCACCACGGTGGCGATGATCAGGGCGAGCGCCACCGACAGCGGCAGCGCCAGCGCGCTGGAGAGCCCGGCGAGGCCGAGCAGGTCGGCCAGCCCGGCGCCCAGGTACGGCTCGGCGGCGTAACCGACCAGCAGGGCGGTCACGGTGATGCCGAGCTGGGCGCCGGAGAGCATGAACGAGAGCCGGCCGGTCACCTCCAGGGCCCGGGCGGCGGCGCGGTCGCCGCCGTCGGCGAGCTGCTTGAGCTTGCCCCGGTCCACGGCGACGTAACCGAACTCCTGGGCCACGAAGTAACCGGTGGCGGCGGTGAGCACGATGATGAGGACGAGTCCGACGAGGATCAGCACGGGACGGTCAGGGCTCCCGGGGCCGTCGGGTCCAGAGGTTGCCGGGCACGACCCGGCTGGCTACTGCTGCCCTCCTGGGCAGAAGAGTCGATCATGCCGCCATTTTATCGGCGGCGGCTGGACGTTCGCTGAGGGTGCCGGAAGCCTCCCCGCTGTCCGGTTCACCGCCCGGCCAGCTCGTCGGCGTCCAGCAGGTCCCGGTCGATCCGCCCCGAGCGGTAGGCGGCCCGCCCGATCATCTGCGCGGCGACCGGCGCGGTGGCCAGCTGGAAGACCGCCACCAGCGCGATCATGCGCAGGTCCGACGGCGTACGCAGGCGCAGCGCCAGGCCGACGAGGAGCAGCAGCACACCGAGCACCTGCGGCTTGGTGGCGGCGTGCATCCGGTCCAGCACGTCCGGGAAGCGCAGCACGCCGATCCCGGCGACCAGGCTGAGCAGCGCCCCGGCCAGCAGGCAGAGGCCACCGAGCCAGTCCGCCAAGGTCCCGATCATGGCGTGCCCCCCTTCGTTCGAGGGCGCCGGGCGGTCACGCTTCCTCCCGGACGGCGAAGCGGACCAGGGACACCGAGCCGACGAAGCCGAGCAGGGAGAGCACCACCAGCACGGGCAGCGTGGTGGCGTGGCGGTTGACCGCCGCCTCCGCGCCCACCGCGCCCAGCATGGTGGCGAGCAGCAGGTCGGCGGCGACGACCCGGTCGAGCAGGGACGGGCCGCGGTAGATCCGGGCCAGGGCGAGCAGCGCGGTGACCGAGAGCAGCACGGTCAGCGCGACGGCGAGGAGCGCGGTCACGGATGGTTCCTCCGATCGACGGGTTCGGGACTGAGCTGGCGTACCTCCGCGGGGGAGCCGACGGCGCGGACGATGCGGCGTTCGACGGCGAGGATCCGCTCCCGGCTGCCGGTCAGGTCCTCCGGCCCGCGGACGTCGAGGACGTGCACGTAGAGCACCCCGCCGTCGCGGTCCACCTCGAGGATCAGGGTTCCCGGCACCAGGGAGATCACCTCGGCGGTGAGCGCCAGGTTGAGGTCGGTGCGGACCCGCAGCGGCACCGCGATGATCGCCCCGCGCGGGCGGTACCCGGGGCGCAGCGCGACGGCGGCGACGTGCAGGCTGGCGCTGACCAGTTCGCCGGCGAAGGTGACCGCGAGGACCAGCAGCGGGCCCGGCCGCAGCCGCCCGCCGAAGGTGACCGGCGGGAGCGGGAAGAAGAGCAGCAGGGCCGCGCCGACCACCAGGCCGGCGAGCAGGTTGCCCCAGGACAGGTCGCCCCAGAGCAGCAGCCAGATGGCGACCAGCCAGCCGAGCGCGATGGCCTGGTCGCGCCGCCGTCCGCCCGGGCCGACGGCGGGCGCGGGGGCGTCGGGTCCCG
>NZ_MUYZ01000328.1:0-7407 GCF_003013775.1 Micromonospora sp. MH33 | reverse complement strand
GTCGTGCGCCGGTTCGCCCCGCCGCCGCAGCCCTGGCTGCCCGGGCACCGGGGCGTGGACCTGGCCGCCACCCCGGGCGTCGAGGTCCGGTCGGCGGGCGCCGGGGTGGTTCTCTTCGCCGGCACGGTGGCCGGGCGGCCCGTGGTCACCGTCGGGCACGCCGACGGGCTGCGTACCACCTACGAACCGGTCCGTCCCGGGCCGGCGGCCGGTGCCCGGGTCGCCGCCGGCACACCGATCGGCCTGCTGATCGCCGGGCACCCCGGCTGCGTCGCGGCGGCGTGCCTGCACTGGGGGCTGCGCCGGGGCGAGGAGTACCTGGATCCGCTCGCCCTGCTCGGGCTCGGCCCGGTGCGGCTGCTCCCGCTCGATCCGCCGCCCGCGGGACCCGCCGCTCAGCCCCGGGCGAGCAGCGTGGGCAGCCGGACGGCCAGCTGGTCGTACTCGTCGGGGGTGTTGTAGACCTGGCCACACAGGCGCAGGTAGCCGCGGCCGTTCCAGGCGGCGGTCGACACCTCGACCGAGAGCTGGTCCGCGATCCGGGCCCGCAGTTCCCGGGCCGCGTCCATGGTGGTGGCGACGCCGGGCGGCAGCGGGATCAGCCGCATGGCGACCGTCGGTCCGCCGGGGTGCGGCAGGTCGGCCGGCGCCACCCCGAGCGCGTCCCCGACCACCCGTTGCCCGTACGCGGCCAGCGCCGCGTTGTGCGTCCGCACCCGGTCCACGCCGAGGCTGCGCAGGGTGAACAGGCCCACCGGGGCGGCCAGCCAGCCGGTGTAGTCGAGGGTGGCCTGCCACTCCACCCGGGTGGGGTACCCGCTGCCCTGCTCCCACGAGACGACCAGCGGCTGGATCCGCTCCCGCCACGGTTCGGCCACCACCAGCGCGGCGGTGCCGCGCGGCGCGTACGCCCACTTGTGCAGGTTGCCGACCCAGAAGTCGGCGCCGACCGAGGCCACGGTGGTCGGCAGCATGCCCGGGGCGTGCGCGGCGTCGACCAGCACCGGGATCCCGTGCTCCCGGGTCACCCCGACGATCGCCGCCGTCGGGAAGAGCCGGGCCGTCGGCGAGGTGATCTGGTCGACGATCAGCAGCCTGGTCCGTCCGGGACGCAGCCCGGCCCGGACGATCTCCACCACCTCCTCGTCGGTGGCGGTCAACGGCACGGGCAGCGTCCGGGAGACCGCCCCGGTCCGCGCGCACTCCCGTTCCACCGAGAGGCCGACCGCCCCGTACCCGTGGTCGGTGGTCAGCACCTCGTCGCCGGGACCCAGCGCGAGCGACTGGAGCACGATGGCGGCGCCGGTGGTGGCGTTGCCGACCAGGGCCGTGCCGTCCGGATCCGCGCCGAGGAAGGTGGCCAGGTGCCGGCGGGTATGGGCGATCCGGTCGACCAGACCCTGGGTGAAGAAGCGGAGCGGGTTGGCCTCCATCTCGTCACGCAGGCGCTGCTGGGCGCGCTGCACGACGATCGGGACCGCGCCGAACGATCCGTGGTTGAGGTGGCTGACCGACGGGTCGAGCGAGAAGAGCAGCCGAGCCCCGGGGATCGGCTCGGGCGGCTGCGGGACCGTCATCGCCTGATCGTAGCCCGCCGTGGATCATCGACCCCTGCTGTTGGGCCGTCGGGTGGCCCTACGGTCAGGCTCGCGGGTGCGCCTGCCGGTACGCCGCCCGCAGCCGCTCGACGGAGACGTGGGTGTAGATCTGGGTGCTGGCCAGCGACGAGTGCCCGAGCAGTTCCTGCACGGCGCGCAGGTCCGCGCCGCCCTCCAGCAGGTGGGTGGCCGCCGAGTGCCGCAGGCCGTGCGGGGTCACCCGGGGCAGGCCCGCGGCCTCGGCGTATCCGGCGACGATCCGGCGGGCGGTGGTGGGGTTGAGCCGGCCGCCGCGCGCCCCGAGCAGCAGCGCGCCACCCGAGCGGGGCGCCGCCAGTGCCGGCCGCCCATGTGCGAGCCACGCGTCCAGCGCGTGCTGCGCGGGCACCCCGTAGGGCACGGCCCGTTCCCGCCCGCCCTTGCCGAGCACGCGTACCACCCGGCGGGACTGGTCGACGTCGCTGACGTCCAGGCCGCAGGCCTCGCTGATCCGCACGCCGGTGGCGTAGAGCAGTTCGAGCAGCAGCCGGTCACGCAGGAGCACGGCCTCGGCCTCGTCGTTCCCACCCGCGGCCGGTGCGTCTCCGCGGCCCGCTGCGTCGGCGTTCCTCCCGTCGGCCGGCGCGGCGTCGTCACCCCGGCTCCGGTCCGGGGCGTCCATCAACGCGGCGGCCTGGTCGGCCCGCAGGACGGTGGGCAGCTCCCGGTGCGCCTTGGGACTGGCCAGCGGAGCGGCCACGTCGACGGCGAGCAGGCCGGCCCGGTGCGCCCAGGCGCTGAACGTGCGGGCGGCGGCCGCCCGCCGGGCGAGGGACGTCCGGGCCGCACCCATGGTCCGCTGCTTCGCCAGCCAGCTCCGCAGCACGGTCAGGTCCAGCTCCGACAGGTCGGCGCAGCCCATCCGCACGGCGTGGTCGAGCAGCGAGACGAGGTCCGTCACGTACGCCCGCACGGTGTGCGCCGACCGGTTGCGCACCCGGGCCAGATGGTCGGCGAAGTCGTCCACCGCCTCCCGCATCGGCGCCGGCAGCGCCTCGTGGGCCACCCGCGTGCGGCGCCGCTGGTCAGTCATCGGGAGCCCCGGCTGCCGGGCCGGTGCCACGGGTGCCCGGGGCGCGCTCCGGGGTGGGGGCGGGCGGGAGACACCGGTTCAGCCTAAGGGCGTGGGCAGGTGGCGGCCGGCTGCCGCTCCGGGCCGGCTCCCACCGGCGCCGTCGGGCAGGCGTCGTTCCGAGCCGGGCTGGCTGAGCGCTCACCACGCCACCGCTCGTGGCGATGGCCGGCCGGGCGGCGCCTTCCGGCGTCCGCCCGACGGCCAAGCGCGACGCCACCGGGCCCGGCGGTGGGCGCGGCACGCCGTTCGGGGTGGCTGACGCGGCCCTGGACAGGGGAAACTGTTGCTACGAAGAGGACGGTGGCAACGTCCCGGGTCCCCCCGACGGGCGACCCACCGGCGTTGCCGGCAGGTGCCGACCCCCGCCCATGGCGGGCGACCGGGCGCTGGGGCGTACCGGGCGTGGTGGCGGCGCGGAAGGGTGATTCGCGAGACCGATCGGAACGGGCGTCCCGGATGGCGACGCCGGTGGGAGGAGGTACCGGACGTGGGGGTGGATGCCGTCCTCTACCGGCAGGTGCGGGCCGGGCCGGCACGGCGCCGGCCGTCGTACGTCACGACCGAGGTGGTGGCGGACCCGCACGACGTCCTGCTGGACCTGCTGAAGCGGGTGCGGGGCGGCGGGCGTACGCCGCTGCTGGACCGGGTCGATCCGCTCGGTGAGCTGGTGGTGGACGCCGAGGCGGTCCCGCAACTGCTGGCCGAGCTGCCCTGCCTGGCCGAGGTGGCCCGGGAGCCCGCGGAGGTCGACCAGATCCGCCGGTTGGCCCTCCTCGCCCGGCGCTGCCTGAACAGCCGGGACGCCGAGATCCGGTTCGAGGGCGACTGAGCGCACGTCCCGGGGCTGGCAGGTCAGCTCGGCGGAGCCGTCGACGGGCCCGGACCGGCGGCGGCCGGTGCCCGGCCGTCCCCGGGACCGCGCTCGGGCGGCGGCGCGAGGGCGTAGCCGTCGTCGCGGCGTACCACCATGGCCAGTTCCTCCAACATGGAGAGCTTGCGCATCGCCGTGCGGAGGTCCACCCCGGCGCGCGCCGCGACGCGCTCCAGGCCGATCGCCTTCCGCCGGGGCAGCGCCTCCAGCACCTGGGCCGCCTCGTCGTCGAGCCGGTCCCGCGGGCGTTCCGGCGCGCGGGCGGGCGGCGCCAGGTCGTAGCCGATCCGCCCGACCTCCTCCAGCACGTGGGCCGTGCCGGTCACCAGCCGCGCCTTGTCGTGATCGCGGAGCACCTCGTGCGCGCCCACGGACATGGCGGAGGTGACCGGCCCCGGCACCACCATCCCCGGCCGGCCCACGCCGATCGCCCGGTTGAGGGTCTGGGTCGCGCCGCTGCGGGCTGCCGCCTCCACCAGCACCGTGCCCACGGTCGCCGCCGCGATCACCCGGTTGCGGATGAGGAACCGGGGCCGCAGCGGCTCCGCACCGGGCATCCACTCGCTCACCAGCAGGCCCGTCTCGGCGATCCGGTCGAACAGCGCGGCGTTGCCCATCGGGTAGGGGCGGTCCAGCCCGCAGGCCAGGACGGCGACCGTGAGCCCGCCGGCGGTCAGCGCGCCCCGGTGCGCGGCGGAGTCGATGCCGAACGCCCCGCCCGAGACCACCGTCCAGCCCCGGTCGGCCAGCCCGTAGCCCAGCTCGGTGGCGACGTGCGTGCCGTACGGGGTGGCCGCCCGGGCGCCGACCACGGCGACCGACCGCGCAAGGGCCTCGCCCAGCGGCCACGCCCCGCGTACCCAGAAGCAGAGCGGCGGCGCGGTCTCCAGGTCGACCCGGCGAGCGGCCCCCGACAGCAGCAGACCGCGCAGGTCCGCCACCCGGGCCGGCCATTCCTCGTCGTCGGGGGTGACCACCCGCGCGCCGAGCCGCTCGGTCCGGGCCAGCGCCTGCTCGGCCACCACCCGCGCCTCGCCCATGGCGGAGCGGGCCGCCACGGCCGACCGCAGTGCCCGGTCCGGCGCTCCGCCGGCCAGGAGCAGGTCGAGCGCGGCGACCGGGCCGAGCTGGTCGACCAGCCGGTAGACCGACCAGGTGCCCGGCTCGGCGAGCCAGGTCAACGCCACTCGCGCCAGCAGGCCTTCCGCCGTGCCCGTCATGCGCCCTCTCCCGTCCTCAGCTGGATGGCCTCCGCGATGTCCCCGCCGTCGGGGCGGGCCCGCCCGTCCAGGTCGGCGATGGTCCAGGCGAGCCGGATGACCCGGTCGAAGCCGCGCGCCGACAGCGAACCGCTGTCGAGCCGCTTCCGTAGTTCCCGGGTGTCCCGCCCCGGCAGGCACCACGGCGGTCGGCGCAGGAACGGGCCGGGGATCTCGGCGTTCAGCCGGCGACCGGTCGAGGCCCAGCGGTCGGCCGCGGCCCGGCGTGCCTCGGCGACCCGGGCCGCGACCGTCGCGGACGACTCGTTGGGCGTGTCGGTCTGCAACAGCTCCGCCGCGCGTACCGGGGGCAGCCGCACCTGCACGTCGACCCGGTCGAGCAGCGGCCCGGAGAGCCGGCCCAGGTAGCGCCGCCGGGCCAGCGGGGTGCACTCGCAGTCGACATCGCCGGACGGCTTCGCGCAGGGACACGGGTTCGCGGCCAGCACCAGTTGCGTACGGGCCGGGTATTCGGTGGAGCCCTGCGTCCGGGCGACCCGGACCCGGCCGCTCTCCAGTGGCTGGCGCAACGCCTCCAGCGCCCTCTTGCTGAACTCGGCCGCCTCGTCGAGGAAGAGGACGCCCCGGTGGGCCAGGGATACCGCCCCGGGCCGGGCCAGCCCGGACCCGCCGCCCACCAGCGCCGGCACCGTGGCGGTGTGGTGGGGCGCCTGGAACGGGGGTCGGCGGAGCAGCCGGCCACCGGGCGGTAGCAAACCGGCGATCGAGTGCAGGGCGGTGACCTCCAGGGCGGCGTCGTCGTCGAGTTCCGGCAGGACCGACGGCAGCCGTTCGGCGAGCATGGTCTTGCCGGCGCCCGGCGGGCCGAGCAGCGCCAGGTGGTGCCCACCGGCCGCCGCCACCTCCAACGCCCGGCGGCCGAGCCGCTGCCCGGCCACGTCGGCGAGATCCGGCCCGCCGGCTTCGGCGGTGGGCGCGTCGGCCGGCGGGGCGAGCAGCGGCGTGCCGTCGCGGACGAAGGCGACCAGCCGGTGCAGGGTGTCGGCGGCGCGTACCCGGACGCCGGGGATCACCGCCGCCTCGGCGGCGTTGCCGGCGGGCACCACCACCTGGGGGAACCCGGCCCGGGCGGCGGCGGCGACCATCGGCAGCACGCCGCGCACCGGGCGGACCGTGCCGTCGAGGCCCAACTCGCCGAGGACCACCGTGGCCTCCAGCGCCACCAGCGGCAGCTCGCCCGAGCCGCCGAGCACCGCCACGGCGATGGCCAGGTCGAAGGCGGAGCCGTACTTCGGCAGGGTGGCCGGGAGCAGGTTGAGGGTGATCCGGCGGTTCGGCCACCGCTGGCCCGAGTTGACGATGGCCGCGCGGACCCGGTCCCGGGCCTCGTGCAGCGCGGTGTCGGGCAGGCCGGAGATCACCACACCGGGCAGCCCGGGGGCCAGGTCGGCCTCGACCTCGACCACGTGCCCGGCCATTCCGACCAGGCCCACGCAGAGCACCTTGGCGTAGCTCATGATCAGAACGCGCCCCTCAGGTGCTCGACCCGGGCCGGCCCGGTGACCGGGAGCCGGACCGCGAGTACGTCGAAGCGGACCTCCTCGGCGGTCGTGCCCGTCTCGGCGAGCCAGCGGGCGGCCAGCCCGCGCAGCCGGCGTGCCTTGGCCCGTACCACCGCCTCTGCCGGACTGCCGAACTCCTCCGTACGCCGGGTCTTCACCTCGCAGATGGCGAGCACCGGTCCCTCCCAGGCGATGATGTCGATCTCCCCCTCGGGGCACCGCCAGTTCCGGGCGACCGGGCGCAGCCCCGCCTCGATCAGGTGCCGGACCGCGCACCGCTCGCCGTACGCCCCGACGGCCTGGTTCCGCTTCGTCATGCCGGTGAGCGTGCGGCGGTCGGCGCGGCGGTGGGGCGCCGATCGGGCGCCCTGTGGACGACGGGACGCCCTGTGGACGGGCGGACGATCATGCGCCGGAGGTGCTAGGTGATGGCCCTCCGGTCACCCAGCGTGCGCTCCTGGTGACCCGTCGATGCCGCCGTGACCAGCGACGACAGGCTGGGCGGCCCGGATGGCGCGCCTGGTGCCGGTCGCATACCGTGCCGGTCGTGGACGGACGACGGAGCTTTCCCGAGGATGAGCAGGGGTCGCACTGGGGCGACCGCGGGTACGAGCAGGACTGGCGCGCCGCCGGCGAACCGCGCTATCGCGACGACGACTTCCGCGCCCCGGAGCAGCGCACCGGTGAGAACCGGTACGGCGACCCCGGCCGGTTCGGGACCGCCGACCCGCTGAGCGACGACACGGACAGCTGGCGGTCGCGCCGGCCGGCCGACCCGGTGGAGACCTCCGGTGAGCTGCCGGGCGAGCGTGGCGGCCGGCGGGCGGCCCGCGAGGCCGCCGACCCGCTCCGCCCGGCGCCGCACGGCCCCGCCCACCCGCTCGGCCCGGCGACGCACAGCACGGCCACCCCGCTCGCCCCGGCGCCACACGCCGCCGGCGACCCGTTCGGCGCGGACCGCGCCGCCGACCCGCTGCGCCCCGGCCCGTTGGGCGGCTACCCGATCGTCGAGTCGGGCCGTCCGGTCGAGCCGGCCCACGCC
>NZ_MUYZ01000327.1:0-7478 GCF_003013775.1 Micromonospora sp. MH33 | reverse complement strand
GGTGCCGGCGCGGCCCGCCCCGGCCGCCGGCCGCTGGCGGTACGCCGCCCAGCGCGGCCCCGGCGCCCCGGTGCTGGTCGTCGCGGCGCTGATGGCGCTGATCGTGGCCATGCTCGGCGTGGAGCGGGTGACCGGCATCAGCGTGCTGCCGGAGCAGCTCACCGCCGGGCTGCGCCCGCCGCCGAAGAAGTTCCCCGTGCTGTCCGGCAGCCCGCCGACCGACCTGACGATCAGCAAGATCGACCTGCGGGCGCCGGTGCACGGGGTGGGCATCGCCCCGGACGGCAGCATCGCGGTGCCCGACATCGGCCGGGCCGGTGAGGTCGGCTGGTACGACAAGGGCCCCACCCCCGGCCAGTACGGCCCGGCGGTCATGGTGGGGCACGTCGACACCACCACCGGGCCGGCCGTCTTCCACGACCTCAAGGACCTCGACGACGGCGACCGGATCGAGGTGACCCGGCAGGACCGCTCGGTGGCCGTCTTCGAGGTGACCTCGATCGAGCGGTACGGCAAGGAGCGGCTGCCGGTGCGGGAGGTCTACGGCGACTTCAGCCGGCCGAACCTACGGTTGATCACCTGCGGCGGCCGCTGGGTGGGCGGCGAGACCGGCTACGCGGACAACCTGGTGATCTACGCCTCGCTGGTCAAGGCGCGGCAGTGAGCGCCGCTCAGGCCGCCTCGGTCTCCGGCCCGCGCAGGTCCAGCCAGTCGGCCCAGCGCGGGTCCGGCGCGCGGTGGCCGAGCACCCGCCAGGCCGTGCCCTTCGGGGCCGCCGGCAGGTTGTGCAGCCGCCAGCCCAGCTCGGCCGGCGTCTTGTCGCCCTTGGTGTGGTTGCAGCGGGCGCAGGCGGCGACCACGTTCTCCCAGGCGTGCCGGCCGCCCCGGCTGCGCGGGAAGACGTGGTCGATCGTCTCCGCCGGACCACGGCAGTAGGCGCAGCGCCAGCCGTCCCGGGCGAAGATCGCCCGGCGGGAGAGCCCGACGTGGGTGCGGTAGGGAACCCGGACGAAGCGGGTCAGCCGGACCACCGAGGGGACCGGGAGCGCGTTGCGCGCGCTGTGCAGGATGCCTTCACCGTCGGCCACGCAGACGGCCTTGGCGGAGAGCACGAGGATCGCGGCGCGACGCACCGACACGACACACAGGGGCTCATAGGTGGCGTTGAGAACGAGCGCACCGGAGCCCGCCGTGGGTCGTATGTCAGGCATCGCGCTCACCCTCCCGGTCCAGCCGCTCCGGCCACCATGGCGCCGGGCGCGCCCCGCGGGCAACGGGGAACGACACCGACGCCGGCCGGATCACCGACGTCCGTTGCGCCAATAGTCCCTGATCGCGCCCCGGATTGCACGCACGAATCTGGCATCGGGCCGGCGGATCACCCTCCTCGGGACGGGTCAGCGCTGGGAGCTGGGCCAGCCCTTGCGTCGTCCGACGGCGTTCGACGGTGCTTGTCGCTGTCAGTTGTGCCGGACCTGTGTTCGATGATCTTCGCCCTCGTTGGGCGCCCCTTGGATCTTGTCCGGAGGGCTGCACAAACGAGGCGGCGCAATGTCATCCGCGCCTGGCTTTCGCAAAAGAGTTTGCCGCCGCCCCGGGGTCGATGAAACGGGCGGAAGCGGTGCGCGCAAGGCGATCGTCCGGCGACCATGAGCGGGTGGGGCGATCATCGGAGCCGGCGCAGGCCGGGGGCATCCTGCGCCGCGAGGAGGACGCCCGGCAGGCCAGCTTCGTGGAGCTGTTCTTCGACCTGGTGTTGGTTTTCGCCCTGACCGGGGTCGTAGAACGGATGGTGCCGGACCTTCTCTCCGACGACGTGGGCGTGCGCTGGTTGTCGCTGCTCTACACGGTCGTTCTGGCCCTGCCGCTGCTCTGGCTGTGGACGACCACCGCGTACATCACCAGCCGGTTCGACTGCCGCAGCCGCTGGATTCAGCTGCTGGTTCTGGTCAGCGCGTTCGGCCTGCTGATCATGGCGACGTCTCTCCGGTACGAGTTCGAGGCACGCGGCACCTCCTTCGCCGTGGTGTACGTGTTGCTGCATGTCGGACGCCCTTTGCTGCTCCGGCCGTTCTTACGCGGGCACGCGGAGGTACACGGGCTCTACACCCGCCTCGCCATCTGGGCCGGTGTCTCCGGCGTGATCTGGCTCAGCGGGGCGCTGCTGCGCGGCAACGTCCGGGTCGCCCTGTGGTTGATCGCCATCACCGTGGACATGGTCGTGGCGCGGCTCCGATGGCCGATACCCGGCAGGCACCGAACACCGACCAGCGCGTGGGCGATGACCAGCAGCCGACACCTGCCCGAGCGCTACCAGCAACTGCTGCTGATCGCGCTCGGCGAGACGGTGCTGTCCATCGGCCTGACCTACGCCCAGGACCCCGCCTCGCTCGCCGCAACGGCGGCCCTGGTGATCACGTTCCTGTCGTCCGTGCTGATGTGGTGGATCTACTTCTATCGCGCTGGCCAGGTGCTGGCCGAGGCCGTCGAGATGTCGTCGAACCGGGCGGCTGCCGGCGGGACCGTCGGCGTGGCCCACGTGCTCATGGTGCTCGGCATCACCGCCGCCGCGGCTGGCTCGGAAATCGTGCTGGCGCATCCCTCCGGGCACTCCCGGCCTACCTGGCTCGCAGTGATCCTCGGCGGGCCGGCGGTCTTCCTGTTCGGCCGCAGTCGGCTGGAACGGGTCGTCTTCAACCGGCTCGCCGTACGCCGGTTCGTCGGCATCGCCGCCCTGGTCCTGCTGGCGCTGCCACTGGCCTTCGCCCCGCCACTGCTCGCCGCCATCGCCGCTGCCCTCGTGCTGCTCGGCGTCGCCCTCGCGGACGCTCGGCGCGCCGCCGGCCGCCCACCGGAGGCCCCGTCCCCGTCGGCCTAGCGGGAACTTCTCCGTATCCGGTCATCCGCACTGAGCTCTGAGGAAGCGTCGATGACGGATCCTGACCGAAGTTGTAGTTGGCGGCGCGGCTCACGCAGACCCAGCGACAGGCGCTAGGAGGGTTCGGCCGCTCGCGGCCTGCGAAGCGGGCCGCCTTGATGAGCAACAGCGTTGAGCCCCAGGAGGTGCAGCACGTCTCCGCCCGTACCTGAATGACCGGTTCCGCCCGGCCCGGCCGGTCGGGCCCCCGCGGCGGGAGGCGGGCGGGTCGCCAGCCGACGCCCAGCGACGTTGCGGTACGAAGACAGGGTGAGTCCCGCCAACCTGCTGCTCCACGCCCTGTCCGCCGCCGAGCCGAGCCCGTCCCCGTCCGTCGACTGCCGCACCGACGCCTGGTGCAAGAACGTCTACGAGATCACCAACTCGGCCTGGTTCGCCGAGGGCAGCTACTGGATCGTCCTGAAGCCCCTGCGGATCGTGCTGATCCTGCTGCTCGCCGTGGCCGCCCGCTGGGCGCTGCACCGCACCATCAACCGGCTGGTCCGGACCACCACCGAGGGCGCCATGCCCACCATGCTCCGCCCGCTGCGCGAGCGGATCCCCAGCGCCACGCTCGACCCGGAGCAGTTCGTGCCCGAGCGGCGGCGCCAGCGCGCCGAGGCCATCGGCTCGGTGCTGCGCAGCATGGTCACGGCGTTCATCTTCGGCATCGCGCTGCTCATGGTGCTCAAGGAGTTCAGCTTCGACCTGGCCCCGCTGCTGGCCAGCGCGGGCATCGCCGGCGTGGCCCTCGGCTTCGGCGCGCAGAGCCTGGTCAAGGACCTGATCGCCGGCCTGTTCATGCTGATCGAGGACCAGTACGGCGTCGGCGACACCGTCGACCTGGGCGAGGCGACCGGCGTGGTGGAGGCGGTGGGCCTGCGGGTCACCACGGTCCGGGACGGCCGGGGCGTGCTCTGGTACATCCGCAACGGCGAGATCATCCGGGTCGGCAACAAGAGCCAGGGCTGGGCGCTGGTCGTGGTCGACCTGCCGATCGGTTTCGCCGGCACCGAGGAGGCCAGCGCGGTGCTGCGTACGGCGGCCGCCTCGGTCGCGCTGGACCCGGAACTGTCGCCGCAGATCGTCGAGGAGCCGGAGGTGCTCGGCGTCGAGCAGATGACGGTCGACGGGGCGGTGATCCGTACCGTGGTCAAGACGACCGCCGACGGGCAGTTCGCGGTCGGCCGCGAGTTGCGCCGGCGGCTCGCCGAGGCGCTGGAGAACTCGGGCATCACCGCGCGGATCGCAGCGGCCCGGCTGTATCCGGGGCTGCCGCCCCGCGCCGCGGCCCCGGGCGAGACGGGCACCGGCGGGGCCACCTGACGCGGGTCCCCGGTCGGCCGGACGGGCCGGACGGTTTTCCGGGGTCGCGCACCGCGCGGCCCCTCGGGTATCGTCCGTTCGTTCAGTCGGAGATGCGACGATCAATCCGTTCACCCTAGCCAGTTGTCAGACGATCGGGCAGAATCCGGTGAACACGCTCCCCAAAGGAGCGTGCTCGTGTCCTCGCTGATCCGTAGATCTGACGACGGTTCCCAGGTCAGGCCATCACGAGTGGTCGACCCGGGAACGATGGAGGCGACGGTGTCCGACGAGCGACCCGCCCAGGAGGGCCCGGCCACCTTCCGCGATCTGTTCAGCCTCGCGGAGTTCCGCGTCCTCTTCACGGCAAGCGCTCTGTCCTGGATCGGTGACTACGTCGCGAAGGCCGCGGTCACCGTCCTGGTCTACCGGCAGACCGACTCGGTGGCGCTCTCGGCCGCCGCGTTCGCGGCCAGCTACCTGCCCTGGCTGGTCGGCGGTCCGCTGCTCTCCGCGCTCGCGGAGCGGTACCGGTACCGGCAGGTCATGGTGGCCTGCGACCTGGTGCGGATGGCCCTGATGGTGCTGGTCGCCCTACCCGGGATGCCGCCCTGGGCGATCCTCGCCCTGATCTTCGCGACCACGCTGGCCAACCCGCCGAGCCAGGCCGCCCGTTCCGCGCTGATGCCGCAGATCCTGGCCGGCGACCGGCTGGTGGTCGGCCTGTCCGTCTCCGCGAGCACCGGGCAGGCCGCCCAGGTCCTCGGCTACCTGCTCGGCGCGGCGGTCGCCGTGGTCAACCCGGCCGCCGCGCTGCTGATCAACGCGGCCACCTTCGGCCTCTCCGCGGCGCTGGTCCGCTTCGGCCTGCGGAACCGGCCGCCCGCCATGACCCAGGCGCACCGCAGCCACCTGCTGCGGGAGACCGCAGAGGGGTTCCGGCTCGTCTTCGGCCGCCCGGTGCTGCGCGCCATCGCCGTGCTGGTCTTCAGCGCGATGGTCTTCTCGATCGTCCCCGAGGGGCTCGCCGCGGCCTGGGCCGCCGAGCGGAGCGGGGACGGCATGGACACCGGCACCGCCCAGGCGGTCATCATGGCCGCCAACCCGGTCGGCTACATCCTCGGCGGGCTGATGGTCGGGCGGTTCGTCGCCCCGGCCCGCCGGCTGGCCCTGATGCGCCCGCTGGCGGTGATCGCCCCGGCGGTGCTCGTCCCGGCGGTGCTCGACCCGCCGCCCGTCGTGGTGGCGCTCCTCGCGGCCGCGTGCGGCTTCGCGGTGGCCGGGCTCATCCCGGTCGCCAACGGCCTCTTCGTCCAGGCGCTGCCGGACGGCTACCGGGCCCGCGCGTTCGGCGTGATGGCCAGCGGGACCCAGATCATCCAGGGCGCCGCCGTGCTGGCCACGGGGGCTCTCGCCGAACGGTTCACCATCCCCTCGGTGGTCGGGGTGTGGAGCGCCGCCGGCGTGCTGCTGATGCTCCTCGCGGTGCTCACCTGGCCCCATCCGGGGACGATCGAGGCGGCCGTCGAGGTCGCCCGGGCGGAATCCGCCGCGACGGCCGCCACGGCGGGGCGCGGCACCCACACCCCGGCCCGGGGGACGCCGGTTGGCGACCGCGCCGGCGAGCGCAGCCGCCGGCACGCGGTGACCTGACTCCCGCTCCGGCGGTGGGCGCGAGCCGCCGCCGGGCGGCACCTGGCAGGATGGGTGACGTGACTTCCCCTGGCGAGTCGATCACCCTCTTCGAGGCGATCGGCGGCGAACCCGCCTTCCGCAAGCTGGTGGACGAGTTCTACGCCGGCGTCGCCACCGACCCGCTGCTGCGCCCCATGTACCCGGAGGAGGACCTGGGCCCCGCGGCGGACCGGCTGACCCTCTTCCTCATCCAGTACTGGGGTGGCCCGCACACCTACTCCGAGCAGCGCGGTCACCCGCGGCTGCGGATGCGGCACGCGCCGTTCCGGATCGGCGCGGTCGAGCGGGACGCCTGGCTGCGCCACATGCGCCGGGCGGTGGACCGGCTGGACCTGCCGCCGCAGCTCGCCGCCGCGCTCTGGGACTACCTGGAGCGGGCCGCATACTTCATGGTGAACGTGATGGAGGACCCGGCGGCCGAGGGCTGACGCGCCGCGCCCCGGCCGCGGCGGCGCCCGTCAGAGCAGGGCGCCCTCGTCGTGCAGCCAGTCCACGAAGGTGGTGGCCACCGCCGCACCGCAGTCGAGCATCTCGACCAGCAGCGCATCGTGGGTGCCCGCCCCGAGCGGGACCTGCAACTCGGCGTAGATCGGCAGCTGGCCGCGCTCGGTCGGGTCGCCGATGTACGCCTTGCAGAACCGCCGGGTGTGGTTCCACTCGTTGACCACCCGGTAGGCGCGGTCGGCCCAGTCCGGCGGGACCGTCGCGTGCGGCCGGGCCCGCATCACCAGGATCTCGTCCTCGGGGCCCTCCAGGGTGACCAGCACGGCGTGCCGCTCCCACATGGCCAGCAGGTTGCCGTCGCCGTCCGCCAGGTAGCGGACGTCGAGCAGGTCGAGCGCGTCGCAGACCCGGCCGAGGGTGACCGGGGCGACGGTTGCCGGCATGTCGGCGATCACGGGCCGCTCGGCGGCCGCCGCGTCGTCCGCCGGCTGACGGGGGGTCGGTGGCCCGACCCGGACGGTGTCATCCACTGTGATCCCGCTTCGAGTTTCCGGATCGCCGCCACTGGCGGGACCTGGGCGCCATGACCACCACGGCATCGCTCGCGCACCTCACTCCCCAGCGGATCCAGTCGCCTACGGTGCGTTGGATCCGAGGATGGACGGTACCCGGACAGCCGGGATGAGGCATCCCCCCAACGGCTGCCCCAAACCGGAAGAACGAACCGGGGTCATCCGTTCGGATGACCCCTGGTGGGCGTCAGGGCGAGGTCCGCGACCTTCCGCGACCAGGCCGCTCCGTACGGTCCGACGAGCCCGACCCAACGGCCGGCGATGCGCACCTGAACGTCGCCGGCGCCGAGGAAGCCCATCCGGACCAGCCCCTGCACCAGCCGCTGCGGCACCTCCACCGGCGCGCCCGGCGGGTCGTCCGGGGTCACCACCACCGCGACGTGGTCGAGCAGCGCGTCCCGCAGGGCCCGCTGGCCCACCGCCCGGCCCGCCACGCCGTGGGTGGACGCCTCGCGCAGCGTCCCGGCCGCCGCGGTGGCGATCCGCCGGACCTCCGCGCCGGGCAGCGCCTCCACCGCCCGGCTGGCCACCGGCGGCAGCGGCCA
>NZ_MUYZ01000326.1:0-7489 GCF_003013775.1 Micromonospora sp. MH33 | reverse complement strand
CGGCCTGCCCTTCGCGCCGTTCGCCGCCGCGCTGCGCGACGTGCTGCGCCACGACGGCCCGGCCGCCTTCGCCGGCTACGAGGCGGAGTTCGCCCGGCTGCTGCCCGAGCTGGCCCGGGTGCCGGCCGGGGCCGCCGCGCCCACCGGGCTGCCCGTCTCCGACACCCCGCGCGGCTACCTGTTCGACCTGGTCGCCGACCTGTTCCGGCGGATCGCCGAGGAGCGGCCGCTGGTGCTGCTGATCGAGGACCTGCACTGGGCCGACCGCTCCACCCGCGACCTGATCGGCTTCCTGGTCCGGGCCGCCCGGGCCACCCGCCTGCTGCTGGTCTGCACCTACCGCACCGACGAGCTGCACCGCGGCCACCCGCTCCGCCCCTTCCTCGCCGAGCTGGACCGGGCCCGGGGCGTGGACCGGATCGAGCTGGGCCGGCTGGACCGGGACGGCACCGCCGCCATCCTCGCCGACCTGCTCGGCGCCGAGCCGGCCGCCCGCGCCGTCGACGACGTGCACGGGCGTACCCAGGGCAACCCGTTCTTCATCGAGGAGCTGGCCGCGGCCGGCGACCCGGTCGGCTGCGCGGTGCTGCCGGAGACGCTGCGCGACCTGCTGCTGGCCCGGGTGGACCGGCTGCCCGAGCCGGCCCAGCGGGTGCTGCGGATGGCCGCCGCCGGCGGCACCCGCTTCGCCCACCAACTCCTCGCCGAGGTGGCCGGCCTGCCCGAGGCCGAGCTGGAGGACGCGCTGCGCGCCGCCGTGGCCGGCCAGCTCGTGGTGGCCGACCCGGACGGCGACTACGAGTTCCGGCACGCGCTGTTCCGCGAGGCCGTCCACGACGACCTGCTCCCCGGCGAGCACGCCCGGCTGCACGCCCGGTACGCCGCCGCGATCGAGGCGCAGCCGCACCTGGTGGCCGCCGGTCGCGCCCCGGCCGAGATCGCCCACCACTGGTACGCGGCGCACGACCACCCGCGCGCCCTGATCGCCGCCCGGACGGCCGCCGGGGCCGCCGCCGACCGCTACGCGTACGCCGAGCAGAGCCGGCTGCTGGAGCGGGTCCTGGAACTGTGGGAGCTGGTGCCCGACGCGGCAGACCGGCTCGGCATGGACCACCTGCGGGTGCTGGAGGAGACCCTGGACGCGGCCAGCACGGCCGGCGACTACAACCGGGCGCTCACCCTGACCCGGGCCGGGCTGGCCGAGGTCGACACCGCCGCCGAGCCGCTGCGCGCCGCCGGCCTGCTCCACCGGCGCGGCCGGCTGCTCGCCCTGCTCGGCAAGAGCGACGGCACCGCCGAGGTACGCGAGGCGTACCGGCTGGCGGCCGGGGTGCCGGACACGCCGGAGCGGGTGCGGCTGCTCGCCGACATCGCGGCGCACCTGGTCAAGATCGACCCCGGGCAGGCCGCCTCGGTGGCCGACGAGGCGATGGCCGCGGCCGAGGCGGTCGGCGAGGACGTGGCCCTGCTGCCCACCCGGATCGCCCTGCTCTGCCGCACCGACAACGCCCCCGACCTGGGGCTGGCCGAGCTGCGCCGGGCCGAGGCCCTGGCCCGGGCCACCGGCAACGCGCCGGCGCTGGTCAGCGCCCTGGTGTACCTCTCCGACGTGCTCTACGAGCTGGGCCGGTATGCCGAGTCCGAGGAGGCCGCCGAGGCCGGGGTGAGCGAGGCGCGCCGGGTGGGCATCAGCCGCTCCACCGGGGCGTACCTGCTGTCGAACCGGGCCGAGGCGCTGATCGCGCTGGGTCGCTGGGACGAGGCCGACGCGGCCTGCGCGGAGGCGGCCCGGATCGACCCGCCGGGCGTCTCCGGGCTGCACTGGCTCCAGCTTCGGGCCGGGCTGCGGCTGGCCCGTGCGCATCCCGCCGCCGACGAGCTGGTCGGCCGGGCGCTCGCCTTCCTGGCCCGGCCCTACCTCTGGCCGAACCACCGGCTGCCACTGCGCGAACTGCGCATCGAGGCCGCCCTGGCGGTGGACGACAAGGTGGCCGCGCTCGCCGCGAGCCGGGCGGCCCTGGCCGACGAGCGCCTGGTCGACCTGCCCCGGGAGGGCTGGCCGGTGCTCAGCGCGGTGGCCCGCGCCGCCGCGCTGGTCGGCGACCGGGACCGGCTCACCCCGCCGCCGTGCGCCGAGTCGATCGCCGCGGCGCTGCCCACCGCCGAGCTGACCGTCTGCCCCGGCGCCGGCCACATGCTGATGATGGAACGCCCCGACGACGTGAACGCGGCCGTCGCCGGGGTGCTGCACCAGGTGCTCACGGGGAGGGACGCGGGAACGTCCGGGCAGCGGGTGGGAACGTCCGCATAACGGGCAACCCCACCGGCGGGCAGCGGGCAACGGCATGGCCCCGACAGCGGCCGGGTCGGCGGCCCGTACCCTCATTCAGCCCGCCGTCTGACACAGGAGCCCCCGCGTTGAGCGACCAGACCACCCTGGAACGGGAGATGGCCGTCGAACAACGGCATCTCGACCGGGTGTACGCCCGGCTGGCCGAACTGCGTCGGTCGGCCGCCGACGCCGAGCGGGAGGGCTACCAGCTGGCCCGGGTCGGCAACTTCGGGGCGCTGGTCGAGCGGGACGCGATGGTCTTCCACGCGGCGCAGCGCCGCCACGTGCTGGACGCCGAGCACGAGGGGCTGGTCTTCGGCCGGCTGGACCTGCGCACCGGGCAGGTGCTGCACGTGGGGCGGCTCGGCGTGCGCGGGGAGAACGCCGAGACCCTGGTGGTGGACTGGCGGGCGCCGGCCGCCGCGGCGTTCTACCAGGCCACCCCGGCCGAGCCGCGCGGTGTGGTGCGGCGGCGCACGATCCAGTCGTCGGCGGAGCGGGTCACCCGGATCGAGGACGACCTGCTGGACCCGGAGTCGGCGCCGCCGGACCTGGCGGTGGTCGGCGACGGCGCGCTGCTGGCCACTCTCTCCCGGGCCACCGGGCGGGGCATGCGGGACATCGTGGCCACCATCCAGCGGGAGCAGGACGAGGCGATCCGCTCCCCCGCCAGCGGCGTCACGATCGTCTCCGGCGGCCCGGGCACCGGCAAGACGGCGGTGGCCCTGCACCGGGCCGCGTACCTGCTCTACTCCGACCGGGCCCGGTACGCCGGGGGCGGCATCCTGGTGGTCGGCCCGTCGAGCGTGTTCGTCCAGTACATCGCCTCGGTGCTCCCGTCGCTCGGCGAGGAGACCGCCACCCTGCACTCGCTCGGCTCGCTCTTCCCCGGCCTGTCGGCGACCCGGACCGATCCGCCCGAGGTGGCCGCGGTGAAGGGGTCGCTGCGGATGCGCCGGGTGCTGGAGCGCTCGGTCCGGGACGCCGTGCCCGACTCCCCCACCGAGCTGCGCCTGCTCTACCGGGGGGAGCTGCTCCGGCTGGAGCGGGCCGAGCTGGACGCGGTCCGGGACCGGGCGCTGTCCCGGGGCGCACGCCGCAACGAGGTGCGCCGGATGGCCTTCGACGCGGTGCTCGCGGCGCTCTGGGCGCAGGCCCGCGCGCTGCGGATCGGCCGGCTGCCGGAGCAGCCCGCGTTCGAGGACGAGATCATCGAGCGGCCGGAGTTCCGCGACTTCCTCAAGGCCTGGTGGCCCCGGCTGCACCCGCGGCACGTGCTGGGCTGGCTGGCCCGCCCGGAGCGGCTGCGCCGGTACGCCGGCGGCATCCTCTCCGGGGCCGAGATCCGGCTGCTCACCGAGGCGTACCGGAGCCTGGACGCCGAGGGGCTCACCATCGCCGACGTGGCGCTGCTGGACGAGCTGGACGCGCTGCTCGGCAAGCCGGTGCCGCGGGCGAGGGCGAAGCGGGACCCGTTCCAGCTGGCCGGCGGCGTACGCGAGCTGAGCACGTTCGCCGACCGGCAGCGGGCCGCGCGGGCCGCCGCCCGGGAGCGTCCGGAGGACTACCGCGACTACGCCCACGTGGTGGTCGACGAGTCGCAGGACGTCTCGCCGATGCAGTGGCGGATGATCGGCCGGCGCGGTCGGCTGGCCTCCTGGACCGTGGTGGGCGACCCGGCGCAGACCGCCTGGACCGGCGACCCGCAGGAGCTGTCCCGGGCCCGGGACCAGGCGCTGGGCCGGCGCCGCCGGTACCGGTACGAGCTGACCACCAACTACCGCAACTCGGCGGAGATCTTCGCGGTGGCGGCCGCGGAGATCCGCCGCGTCCACCCGGACCTCGCGCTGCCCACCGCGGTGCGCTCCACCGGCGTGGCACCGGTGGAGCGGACCGTGCCCGCCGCCGAGCTGCCCGCCGCCACCGCGGCGGCGGCCCGGGCGCTGCTGGCCGAGGTCGAGGGCACGGTGGGGGTGATCACGCCGGTGCCGCGCCGGGACGAGGTGGCCGGTTGGCTGGGCGACCTCGGCGGCCGGCTCCAGGTGGTGACCAGCCTCCAGGCCAAGGGCATGGAGTACGACGGGGTGGTGCTGGTCGCACCGAGCGAGATCCGGGCCGATCCGGGGTCGGGCGTCCGCACCCTCTACGTGGCGCTCTCGCGGGCCACCCAGCGCCTGACCACGCTCGACCCGGTCGGCTGACGACGGCTCACCGCCCGTTCACTTGCACACATAGCGATGTGAGCATAGATTGAGCCCAGCCGGTGCGGCGGACGAGAGGGTGTGGGCGTGGGCGCAGGTCATGACCACAGCGGCACGGTGGCCAACGCCGCGCACCGCCACCGGGGTCGACTCTGGGGTGCCTTCGCGCTGCTCACCGCCCTGATGGTGGTCGAGGCGGTGGCCGCGTTCGCCACCGGATCGCTGGCCCTGCTCTCCGACGCCGGGCACATGTTCACCGACGTCCTCGGCATCGGCATGGCCCTCGCCGCGATCACCGCCACCCGGCACGCCGACACCGACCCGCAGCGCACCTTCGGGCTCTACCGCCTCGAGGTGCTGGCCGCGCTGGCCAACGCGGTGCTGCTCGGCGCCGTCGCGGTCTACGTCCTCGTCGAGGCCGTACGCCGGTTCGGCGAGCCGCCGGAGGTGCTCGCCGGGCCGATGCTCGCCGTGGCGGTGCTCGGCCTGCTCGCCAACATCGCCGCGTTCGCGCTGCTGCGCGCCGGCGCCGAGGAGAGCATCAACCTGCGCGGGGCCTACCTGGAGGTGCTGGGCGACCTGCTGGGCTCGCTCGGGGTGATCGGCGCCGCCGTGGTCATCGCGCTCACCGACTGGTGGTGGGCCGACCCGCTGGTCGCCGTGGCGATCGGGTTGTTCATCCTGCCGCGCACCTGGCGGCTCGGCCGGGCCGCCGTCCGCATCCTGGTGCAGGCGGCCCCGGAGCACCTCCAGGTGACCGCGGTGCACGACCGGCTGGCCGCCGTGCCCGGCGTCGCCGAGGTGCACGACCTGCACGTCTGGACGCTCACCTCGGGCATGGAGGTGGCCTCGGCCCACCTGACCATGGCGCCGGGCGCCGAGGTGGGCGACGTACTGGCCGCCGCCCGTGCCGCCCTGCACGAGGACTTCTCGATCGATCACGCAACGTTGCAGATCGAACCCGGAGCGTCTCCCGGGGCCTGCGGTGCGGTCGAGTGGTAATTAGGGCAATCTTAAATCCAAGTGGCTATTGTGCACTTGTGCCGGTTTTGACCGGGCGATCGGCTTCCACCTGCGGAGCCGGCCCGGAACAGCGCCGGTAGGATCGACCGCGGCCTCCGCCGGGCGGCGCCCACCGGCGCCTGCGGCGGCCGTCGCCTAATCGCCCGCAGGGGCGAGCCGGGGAACCACGTTCGTGGGGTGCATCCGCGTGAGCGGTAGGGATCTTCCGTCCCGAACCCGTCAGCTAACCCGGTCGGCGGTTGACGGAAGGACATGTGAATGCCCCCAGTGGCACCTGTACGACGGACGGTCGCCCGGTTGGCGGCCCTGCTCATCGCGACGCTCACCCTCGGCGTCGTGACCGCGCCGGTCTCCCCCGCCTCGGCGGCTCCGGCGACCGCCCTGCTCGCCGCCGCACCCGGTGACGACGAGGGCGGTACTCCGGCGCTGCGCGCCCAACTCGACGCGGCCAGCAAGGGCTGGCTGGAGGCGCGGGCCGCGTTGAACCGCTCGGTGACCCGGCAGCAACAGCTCACCGCTCAGCTCAAGACGGTCAACGCCGAGTTGACCGTGCGCGACGCCAAGGTCGGCGAGATCGCCGGAGTGGCGTACCGGGCCGGGCGGATGGGCACGGCTGCGGCGCTGCTCGGCAGCAGCAGCCCGGAGGGCTTCATGGATCGCGCGGCGGCGCTGGAACAGGTGGCCGCGCACGAGGACCGGGCGCTGCGCGACCTGATCGAGACCCGGGACGAGGCCACCCGCACGCAGGCCGCGCTCACCGGCGAGATCCAGGAGCAGCGCAAGCAGGTCGCCGTGATGGCCAAGCGCAAGCAGCAGGCCGAACGCGCCCTGGAGGTGGCGAACAACCGCGCGTCCAGCAGCGGCGGCGGCAGCGTGCAGGGCACCTCCTCGGCGAACGCGAAGCCGGCCCCGCGCAACTCCGACGGCTCCTGGCCGCCCGAGTCGTGCAGCGTCAACGACCCGACGCCGGCCGACGGCTGCATCACCCCGCGTACCCTGCACGCGCTCCAGCAGGCCAAGGCGGCCGGCTTCACCCGGTACGTCTCCTGCCACCGGCCCAGCGGCTCGGGCGAGCACCCGAAGGGGCGGGCCTGCGACTTCGCCGCGCAGAAGGACGGCTTCGGCGGCGTGGCCACCGGTGGCGACAAGACGTACGGCAACAACCTGGCCGCCTACTTCATCCGCAACGCCGACCCGCTCGCCGTGCTCTACGTGATCTGGTACAAGCAGATCTGGCTGCCGAGCAGCGGCTGGAAGGCGTACAGCGGCGGCAACGGCGACCCGTCCAGCGACCACACCAACCACGTGCACCTGTCGGTGTACTGACCCCGCCCCGGCGGCACCCGGCCTACGCCCCACGACGTACGCCGGGTGTCGCCGGGCGGCCCACGACGCGGCGCCCGCGACGGCCGAGCATCGGGGGCATGAGTCGACTCTCCCCCGCCGGGCGCAAGGCCCTGCTCACCCTGCACCTGGTCACCTCGCTGGGCTGGCTCGGCGCCGACCTGGTGCTGCTCGCCCTCGGCGTGGCCGGGCTGCGCGGGGCCGACCCCGAGGTGGTCTATCCGGCGGCCGCGCTGCTGGTCACCTGGCTGTTCGCCCCGCTGAGCGTGGCGGTCTGGCTGGTCGGGCTGGCCAGCGCACTGCTCACCCCGTGGGGGCTGCTGCGCTGGCGCTGGGTGCTGGTGAAGTTCGCCGTCACCAGCGTGGTGCTCGCGCTGGTGCTGCTCCTGCTCACCCCGCGGGTCCGGCACCTCGGCGAGCTGGCCGGGGCGGCCGACACCCACCTGCGCGTCGACCTGGTGGTCGCGCCGACCGTCTCCAGCACGCTGCTGCTCGTCGTCACGGTGCTGTCCACGTACAAGCCGTGGGGGCGGCTGCGGCCGGCCCGCCCGGCGGCCCGGCGACCGGCGCCGGCCGGGCGGCGCGGCTG
>NZ_MUYZ01000325.1:0-7523 GCF_003013775.1 Micromonospora sp. MH33 | reverse complement strand
GCTCCTGCTCGCCCTGCTCGGGCAGCGGCTGCTCGCCGCCGGGCTGCGGGTGCCGGACCGGCTCGGCGGCACGCTCGCGCACCCCGGCGACGGGGCCGGCCGGACGCGGGTGGCGAGCGGCGTGCTGACCGGCGCGCTGGAACGCGACATGCTCCGGGCGCCCGGGATCCGCCGGGCCCGGGTGGTGCTGACCGGCCCGGTCACCGGGCCGGACATGTGGGTCGAGGTGCGCCTGAGCCCGTCCGTCGGGCTCGGCGCGGCCCGGGCGCACGTCGACGCGGCGGTACGCCGGTTCGCCGCCACGGTCGGCTGCCGCCCCGCCCATCTGGACGTGACCGTGCTGGTGGACGAGACGGCCGGCTGACCGGCCGATCAACGCCCCGGTGCCGGCTCCCGGGCCGGTTCCCCGGTCCCGGCCGGCGGACCGGCGACCGTCGATACGCGACGATGGGCCGGGACGAGGGAGGGAGCGGTCGTGCGGGTGGTGTCGCTGGTGCCGTCGTTGACCGAGGCGGTGGCGCTGACCCGCCCCGAGGTGCTGGTGGGCGCCACCGACTGGTGCACCCACCCGGCCGGGCTGGACGTCGCCCGGGTGGGCGGGAGCAAGTATCCGGACCTGGACCGGGTGCGCGCGCTCCGGCCCGACCTGGTGCTGCTCAACGAGGAGGAGAACCGCCTCGCCGACGCGGAGGCGCTGCGGGCGGCCGGCGTGCCGGTACGGGTCACCTTTCCGCGTACCGTGCCGGAGGCGCTGACCCAGCTCGGCGAGCTGGTCCGCGCGCTCGGCGTGGCCGGCGAGCCGGACTGGCTGCGGGCCGCCCGCCGGGCCTGGGCCGCACCGCCCGCGCCGGCCACGCCGCGGGCGGCGGTGGTGCCGGTGTGGCGGCGCCCCTGGGTGGTGCTCGGCCGGGACACCTTCGCCGGTGACGTGCTGCACCGGCTCGGCGTGACCAACCGGTACGCCGACCACCCGGAGCGCTACCCCCGGCCCGGCCTCGACGAGCTGCGCGCCCGGGAGCCGGAGCTGGTGGTGCTGCCGGACGAGCCGTACCGGTTCACCGCCGGCGACGGGCCGGAGGCGTTCCCCGGCGTGCCGGCCGCGCTGGTCTCCGGCCGGCACCTCACCTGGTACGGGCCCTCGCTGGCCGAGGCTCCCGCACTGCTCGCCGCCCAGCTCGCCGCGGCGGCGTGAGCCCGCCGGCCAGGGTGACCTCACCGGCCCGGACCTGGACGGTGACCAGGCCGTCCCGCCGCCGCCACGCCACGGCGGGGACCGACGCGTATCGGCCGGCCGCGATCCGGCAGGATCGACGGGGACCGCACCCGTCAGCACCGAGGAGACCCGCTCATGGAGAAGCCCGAGGTTGGCCCGATCGAGGGCGCGCCGCCCGCCGATCTCGTCATCGAGGACATCACGGTCGGCGACGGCCCGGAGGCCCGCCCCGGCCAGCTGGCCAATGTGCACTACGTGGGCGTGGCGCACTCGACCGGCCGCGAGTTCGACGCGTCGTGGAACCGGGGTGACACGTTCGAGTTCCCGCTCGGCGGCGGCCAGGTCATCGCCGGCTGGGACCAGGGCGTGGTAGGCATGAAGGTCGGCGGCCGGCGTCGGCTGACCATCCCGCCGCACCTGGGCTACGGCGCCCGGGGCGCCGGCGGCGTGATCAAGCCGAACGAGACGCTGGTCTTCGTGGTGGACCTCGTCGGCGTCCGCTGACCCGCACGCCGTTGGCAGGGCCGTCGGCGGCACGCCGGCGGCCCTGGCGGGCGTCACGACCCGTCCCTGGCGTCCGGCCGGTCAGGCCGCGGCGCAGGTGACCAGCTCCCGGGCCGACTCACGGACCGGCAGCACCCGGTGCAGCCCGGTGGCGCGCAGCACCCGGGCAACCACCGGGTCGGGGTCGACCAGGACCAGCTCGCCGCCGCGGGCCCGGACCCGCAGGTGGGCGGCGACCAGCGCACGCACCCCAGCGGCGGAGAGCAGCCGCACCCCGGACAGGTCCAGCCGCAGCACCGGCCGCGCCGGGGCCGACCAGAGCGCGGCCCGGAACGAGGCCACGGTCGCGATGTCGATCTCGCCGACCGCCCGCAGGTCCACCACGTGGTCGCTCACGCTCATCGCCACGTGGAACCGGTCGCCGCTGCTTCCCATGCCCCCGAACCTATCCCCCACCCCCGACAGTTCCGCCCCGCCCGCGGCGGGTTTCCGGGTAGGTCCCGGGTGGGACCCTGAGCGGCCTCCGGGTCATCCCGCAGGCCGTCCGCCCGGGGTGAACCCGCCGCGGGGACACGCCGCCGGGTACTCCCGGCCGGGGCATCGGCGGGGAAGAATGGCCGGATGGTCGTCCCCCGCCCGCGCGCCCCTGCTGATCCGGCCGGTCCGCGAGCCGGCCACCGTGCCACCGCCGCTGGACGGGCCGTGGGCCCCCACCGACGTCCGGCTGGACCGGGCCGACCTGCTGCCGCTGCCCGACGGCGCCCACGGCCCGGAGGACGTGCTGATCGACCCGGACGGCCGGGTGGTCAGCGGCGACGAGGACGGCCGGCTCTGGTGGTGGCCGGCGGACGCCCCGGCCGGCACCCGCCCCACGCTGCTCGCCGAGACCGGCGGCCGGCCGCTCGGCATCGAGCTGGACCCGGTCGACGGTGGGCTGGTGGTCTGCGACGCGTACCGAGGGCTGCTGCGGGTCACGCCGGACGGGGCGGTGCACGAGCTGACCGGCACGGGGCCGCCGGTGCACCTGGCCGACAACGCCACGGTGGCCCGCGACGGCACGATCTACTTCACCGACTCCTCGGACCGGTTCCCGCTCTCGCACTGGAAGCGGGACCTGCTGGAGCACCGGCCCAACGGCCGGGTGCTGGCGTACGACCGGCGGACCGGGCGCACGGAGGTGGTGGCGAGCGGTCTCTACTTCCCCAACGGGGTGGCGCTCACCCCCGACGAGTCCGGCCTGATGCTGGTCGAGACGGCCACCCACCGGCTGCTCCGGGTGGACCTGCCCGACGGCCGGGCCACCGTGCTGGCCGACCTGCCGGCCTACCCGGACAACGTCTCGGCGGTGGGCGACGGCACCTACTGGATCGCGCTGCCCAGCCCCCGGCTGCAGATCATGGAGAAGCTGCTGCCGCATCCCCGGGTGCGCCAGCTCGTCGCCCTGCTGCCGGGGGCGGTGCAGCCGCAGCCCCGCCGCTACGGGCTGGTCGCGCTGGTCGACGGGGCCGGGCGGGTGCTGCGCACGCTGCACGGCCCGAGCGGGGCGTACCCGATGGTCACCGGCGTGCGGCAGCACGGCCGGCGCCTGTGGCTGGGCAGCCTGACCGCGACGGGCGTGGCCCGGGTCGACCTGGACTGAACCCCGCGGGCCGGCCCGCGCTGTCGGTCTGAGCCGGAGCCGGCGCGGGGCCGGCCCGCGCTGTTCGCGGGCCGGCCCCGGCCGTTCCTCCCCCGTGGTCAGCCGCCGGTGTTGCTCTTGGACGGGGCCGGGGCGGGCGCCGATCCGCCGGCCACCGCGCCCGGGTGCGGCGTGGCGACGTGGGTGGGCTGCAGCCCGGTCGGTACGGGCAGCGCGCTGCCCTTGATGAACTCGTCCCAGCTGACGTTCCAGGCCGTGAACCCGTTGCCTTGGTCCAGCTTCACCTCGGTGCCCTTGATGGTCACCAGGTCGCCGACGTGAGTGACGCCCATCAGCCAGTCCGCGGCCGCCGCGGAGACGTTAGTGCAGCCGTGTGAGGTGTTGGTGAAGCCCTGCTCCCCCTCCGACCACGGGGCGGAGTGGATGAACTCGCCACCCCAGGTGAGCCGCTGGGCGTCATCGACGTCGACCACGTAAGGATCGGCCGAGCCCCGGGTGTCGAAGGTGGTCCGGTCGAACTTCTCCATGATCACCATCTTGCCGCTGGAGGTGGGCGTGCTCGACTTGCCCATGCTCACCGGGACCTTGCGGAGCAGCTTGCCGTCCTGGTAGACGGACATCTGCTTGGTGGCGTTGTCGATGTCGAGCGAGACCTGCCGGCCGATGCTGGAGGTCGCGCTGTGGTCGGCGTCGCCGATGGCGTCCTTGCCGATCGGCAGCCCCTGCAGCGCGCTCCGTACGCTGATCTTCGTGCCGGACTTCCAGTGGTCGGGCGCCCGGTACTCGACCTGCTTGCCGTCGGACTCCCACGACCAGGCGCCCGGCTGCGGTGGGTCGGTCTTCACGAACAACCGGCGCTGCACGTCCGCTCTGGCCTCTTTCGGAATTGGCGGATCGAATGCGACGACCACCGGCATCGCGGTCCCGTATGTCTGATTACCGGTGAAATAGAGTTCGCTGGTGATGGTCGGCTTGGTCGATTTCGCCATCGTGGTGAACGTCGTCTTCTGCGTGGTGGTCCGCCCGGAATCGCCGGTCGCGGTCACCTCCGCGGTGTACGTCCTCGCATTCTCCAGCGGCCGGTCCGGCACCCAGCCCGACCCGTCCTCGCGCGGCTGCGCCGGCACCGGTCGACCCTTGTCGTCGGTGAGCTTCACCGCGGTGACCTTCCCGCCGCTGACCGTGGTCCCCACCTCGGCGCTGACCGGCACGCCCTTCGTCCGGTCCGCCGGGGTGACCGTCACCGACGGCGCAGCGGCCGCCTTGCCATGGCCGGGCTTCACGGCCTCCCGCTGGCCGGCGGTGCACCCGCCGACCACCAGCGGTGTGACTGCGATGGTTGCCGCCAATAGCGTCAATCGCCGCCTCACGTCCATATTCCGCACCCCATTTCCACTCCCCCTTGGCTCACATTCTGTACGGCTTCCGGGACGCCGTGGCATATTCGGCGGAATTGCCAGCGGCGGCTGACTTCGATTTCGGCGCGGCCGTACGGAAATGGGAAATCCGCGACGTCGACGCGTGGCGCGTCACGGCCGTGACCGGTTGCGACGGACGAGCCGCGACGACCGGTTCACCCCCGGTCGTCGTCCCCGTGGTTGCGTTCCCAACGGCCGCCCACGGGCGGCGTGTCCAACCGGATGGGCGCCTCCGCGTTCCCGGCCAGGTCGTTGTCCTCGACCCGGCAGCCGACGAAGCCGCCCTCCGCGGTGACCCAGAGCCCGTGCGTCTGGGTGGTCGGCTCGTGGCTGTCCCAGACCCGGTTGCCCCGGATGGTGGCCGAGTCCAGCACCGCGTTGACGGTGATGCCGGCCCGGGTCGCCGGCGACCCGGGTATCTCGTAGCGGCTGCCGGGATTCGGGGTGTCCGCGCTCCAGCCCGTGAAGGCGCCCGGCCGGACCGGAGCCAGGTGCAGTTCGTTCTCGTCGTTCGCGGCGACCACCCCGACCCGCTCGCCCACCCGGATGGTCTTGCCCCGGTGCGCGTCGCCCCGCCAGCTCGCCCGGCGGTCGATCACCGACCTCTCGCTGTACCGGACCGTGTCGCCGCCGCTCCGGTCGCCGGGCCCGCACTGGCGGCCGTTCGCCCGGATCCGGTTGTCGACGACGAACGCGTCCCGGACCGGCCGGTCGAAGCGGACGGCGTCCAGGCTGTTGCCGTAGAAGTCGTTGCTCTCGATCACGATCTCGCGGGCGCACTCCTGCCCCGCGTCGCCCAGGCTGCGCTGGTGGTAGCCGTACCGGCCGTTGCCGCTGATCCGGTTGCCCCGCACGGTGTACGGCCCGGGGGTGTTGCCGATGCTGATCCCGTCGCGCAGGTTCGCGTCGATCACGCAGTCGCTGAGGAGGCCGCCGCGACCCGCCGTGCCGGTGGTGCCCTTGGCCGAGACCTGGAAGCCCGCGTCGAGGTTGCCGACAAGCGTGCACGCCGAGACGACGAGGCCGTTGGCGCCCCAGTCGGCGATGCCGAAGCGGTTGCCCTCGGCGTGGCAGCCGACCACCCGGATGCCGCGCGGGCGCAGCCCGCCCTCAAACTGCAGCTCGAAGAAGATCCCGCTGGTGGCGTTGCCGACCGCCGAGCAGTTCACCACGTTGACCCGCTCGACGCTGCCCCAGCCGCCGATCCCGATCCCGATCCCCGCGCCGCCCATCTCGGTGCCGTTGTCCATCCGCCCGCACCCGGCCACCAGCACCCCGTCGATCAGGCAGTCCTGGAGGAAGTCGCAGCCCAGGCCGGTCGCCGCGGTGTGGTGGATGTAGAGGTTGCGGAACATGCCCCGGACCACGTACTGGAGGCCCAGCCCCTTGGCGAGCGGGTTGTACTCGGCCATCGCCACCCCGGACCCGTCGATCTCGAAGTCGGCGAAGGTGCAGTACGCCAGGTGCCGCTCCGGGCTCGCGCCGTGCAGCTCGGCGGTGTGGAACGCCAGCGGGGTCGGGTCGGCCCGGTTGCCCGGGTTGCCGAGCACGAACCGGGTGGCGCCGGGGCCCGCGCCGACCAGCGAGACGCCGGTCCGCCAGACGGTGCCGGCGTCCCGGATCGAGTACACCCCGGGCGGGCAGTAGATCACCCGGGCCCGCCCGTCGGCGGCGTACGCGTCGCCCAGCAGGTCCACGAGCGCGGCGAAGGCCGGTTGGTCGTTGGTCGTCCCGTCCCCGGTCAGCCCGTGCTCCCGCGCGTCGCACATCAGCGGCGCGCCGGCGACCGGATGCGGGCGCACCCCACCGGCCGAGGGCATGTGCGGATACGCCATCCGTCCCTCCCGTCGGCGACGGGATCGTCTTCCCGGTCCGAGGGCGGAGAAACGGGGTGCGGCCCCGGCCACCAGGGTGGCCGGGGCCGGGGCTCAGACGTTCGCCACCAGCAGGGCGGGCTGCTCGACGCAGTCCGCCACGTGCCGCAGGAAGCCGCCGGCCACGCCACCGTCGCAGACCCGGTGGTCGAAGGTGAGGCTGAGCTGGGTCACCTTGCGCACGGCGAGCTGCCCGTCGACCACCCAGGGCTTGTCCACGATCCGGCCGACGCCGAGCAGCGCCGCCTCCGGGTGGTTGATGATCGGGGTGGAGCCGTCCACCCCGAACACGCCGTAGTTGTTGAGGGTGAAGGTGCCGCCGGTCAGCCGCGCCGGGGGCAGGGTGCCGGCGCGTGCGGCCGCCGTGGTCTCGGCGAGCGCGGCGGCCAGCTCCAGGGTGGTCAGCCGCTGGGCGTCGCGCAGCACCGGGACGAGCAGGCCCCGGTCGGTCTGCGCGGCGATGCCCAGGTGCACCCCGGCCGACTGGACGATCCGCTGCCCCTCGGTGTCCACGTGGGCGTTGAGCTGCGGGTACCGCCGCAGGCCGCTGAGGCAGATCCGGGCCAGCAGGGCCAGGATGCTGACCGGCGCGTCCGGGGTGGCGGCGTTGATCGCGGCCCGGGTCGCCAGCAGCCCGGTGGCGTCCACGTCCACCCAGATGGTCACCTCGGGGATCTCCCGCCGGCTGCGGGAGAGCTTGTCGGCGATGGCCTTGCGGATGCCGGTGAGTGGGATGACCACGTCGCCGTCCGCGGCCGGGGCCAGCCCGACATGCGCGGCCGGGGTGTCCGGCACGGCGGCGAGCTTCGCGGCCGGCGCGGCCGAGGCGGCCTCCACGTCGGCGCGGCGGATCACCCCGCCCGGCCCGGTGCCGC
>NZ_MUYZ01000324.1:0-7570 GCF_003013775.1 Micromonospora sp. MH33 | reverse complement strand
GGCGTCACCGCGGCGGCGGTCCGCCGGGTGGCCCGGCACGCCACCGCCGACAGCCTGGTGACCGCCGGCTACCCGGCCGGCCGCCGGGGCCATCCCGTGCTGCTCGGCCGCCGGCACTGGCCCGGTGTGGCGGCGGTGGCGGTCGGCGACACCGGTGCCCGCGCCTACCTGCGGGCGCACCGCGACGAGATCCGGGTGGTCGACTGTGCCGACGTGGCCGACGACGCCGACCTGGACGTGCCGCCGGGGCCGACGGATGCGTGAGATCCTGCCCGACCTGCTGCGCTGGTGGCGTGCCGGCGTGCCGGTCGGCATGGCTACGGTGGCCCGCACCTGGCACAGCGCCCCGCGCCGGCCGGGTGCGACGCTGCTGGTCGGCCCGGACGGCAGCGCGGTCGGCAGTGTCTCCGGCGGCTGCGTGGAGGCGGCGGTCTACGAGCTGTGCCGGGAGGTCGTCGCCGACGCCACGCCCCGGTTGGTCCGCTTCGGGGTGAGCGACGACGACGCCCTGGCCGCCGGCCTCACCTGCGGCGGGACCGTCGAGCTGTACGTCGAGCGGGTCGACCGGGAGAGCTTCCCGCAGCTCGATCTGGTCGCCGCCGAGGTGGCCGCCGGCCGGCCGGTGGCGGTCGCGACCTGTGTGGACGGGCCGCCCGGCCGGCGCGGCCGGCGGATCGTGCTGGCCGGCGACGGACGGCACGGCAGCCTGGGCGCCCCGACCGTGGACGCGGCGGTCGCCGCCGAGGCGCGGGCGCTGCTGGGCGCCGGCCGCTCCGGCGTGATCCGCCCCCGGCCGGCCGGGGAGGAGCTGTCCGTGCTGGTGGCGGCCACTCCGGCGCCGGCCCGGATGCTGGTCTTCGGGGCGGTCGACTTCGCGGCCGCGGTGGCCCACGTCGGCCGGTTCCTCGGCTACCGGGTGACGGTCTGCGACGCCAGGCCGGTCTTCGCCACCCCGCGGCGGTTCCCCGGGGCGCACGAGGTGGTGGTCGACTGGCCGCACCGCTACCTGGCCGCCGAGGCCGCCGCCGGCCGGGTCGACGAGCGGACCGTGGTGTGCGTGCTCACCCACGACGCCCGGTTCGACGTGCCGGTGCTGCGCCACGCGCTGGACCTGCCGCTGGCGTACGTCGGGGCGATGGGTTCCCGGCGCACCGCCGAGGACCGGCGGCGCCGCCTGCGCGAGGCCGGGGTGACCGAGGCGGCACTGGCCCGGCTGCACGCCCCGATCGGCCTGGACCTGGGCGGGCAGAGCCCGGAGGAGACCGCGGTCAGCATCGCCGCCGAGATCGTGGCGGTACGCCGCGGCGGTGGCGGCGCCCCGCTGTCCCGCTTGTCCGGCAGCATCCACGCGTACGCGCCCGGCTAGGGTCCGGACCATGAGCGTGCATCCCCGGATCACAACCGCTCGGGCGTACGGATGCCGAGCAGGTGGAGGCCCTGCCGGAGCACCCGCGCGGTCAGGTCGCAGAGCACCAGCCGGCTCTCCCGGACCGGCTCGTCGGCCCGCAGCACCGGGCAACGCTCGTAGAACGCGCTGAACGCGGTGGCGAGCCGGGACAGGTAGCCGGTCAGGTGGTGGAACTCCAGGTTCTCCGCCACCGCGCCGACCACCGCCCCGAAGCCGACCAGCTCGAAGGCGAGCGCCCGCTCGGCCGGCTCGACCAGCGAGATCCCCGCCTCCGGCCGGGCCGCCACCCCGGCCCGCCGGAAGATCGACCGGATCCGGGAGTGCGCGTACTGGAGGTAGGGCGCGGTGTTGCCGTCCAGCGACAGCATCCGCTCCCAGTCGAGCACGTAGTCCTTGTGCCGGTCGCTGGAGAGGTCGGCGTACTTGACCGCGCCGATGCCGACCGCGCGGCCCACCTCGGCAGCCTCCGCCTCGCCCAGTTCCGGGTTCCGTTCCCGGGCCAGTGCGGTGGCCCGGGCCACCGCCTCCTCCAGCAGCCCGACCAGTTTCACCGACCCGCCGGCCCGGCTGCGCAGCATCCGCCCGTCCGGGCCGAGGATCGAGCCGAACCCGACGTGCTCGGCCCGGGCCGGCGGGGCGAGCCAACCGGCCTGCGCGGCGGCGGCGTAGACCATCTCGAAGTGCCGCCGCTGTGGCAACCCGACCACGTAGAGCAGCCGGGTCGCGCCCAGCGTGCCGGTCCGGTGCCGGACCGCCGCCAGGTCGGTGGCCGGGTAGCCGTACCCGCCGTCGGACTTGCGCACGATCAGCGGCAGCGGCTCCCCGTCCCGGCCCACCGAGCCGGGCGGGAACACGCAGGCCGCGCCGTCGCTCTCCCGCAGCAGCCCGAGCCGGTCCAGCTCCTCGACGACCGGGCCGAGCAGGTCGTTGTAGCTGCTCTCGCCGTGGAAGTCCCGCTCGGTGAGGGTCACGTCGAGCAGGTCGTACACGGTCAGGAAGTAGCGCTCGGACTGCTCCACCAGCAGCCGCCAGAGGCGCAGGGTGCTCGTGTCGCCGCCCTGCAACGCCACCACCCGCTGCCGGGACCGCTCGCGGAAGGCCGCGTCGGCGTCGAACTTGGCCCGGGCCGCCGTGTAGAACGAGTCCAGGTCGCCCATCGACAGCTCCTGCGCCGCCTCGGCCTCGCCCAGGTCGACCAGGTGCTCGATCAGCATCCCGAAGGGCGTGCCCCAGTCGCCCAGGTGGTTGGCCCGCAGCACCCGGTGCCCCAGCCACTCCAGCAGCCGGGCCGCCGCGTCGCCGATCACCGTCGAACGCAGGTGCCCGACGTGCATCTCCTTCGCCACGTTCGGCGCCGAGTAGTCGACCACCACGGTCTCCGGTGTGGCGGCCTCGGGCACCCCGAGCCGCGCGTCGGCGGCCAGCGCGGAGACCAGCCCGGCCAGGGCGTCGTCGGCCACGGTCAGGTTGAGGAAGCCCGGTCCGGAGACCTCCGCCGCGCTGCACAGGTCGGTCAGTTCCGCGCGCTCCAGCACCTCGGTGGCGATGGCGCGCGGCGGCCGCCCGAGCCGCCGGGCCAGCGCCAGCGCCGCGTCGGACTGGAAGTCCGCGCGCTGGGAGCGCCGCACGACCGGGTCCACCGGCCCGCCGGCCACCGTGGCGAACGCCGGCGCCAGCCGGTCGGTCAGCAGTTTCTCCAGATCCATGGGTACGCCGATCTCGTTCGGATCCGCCGCTCGCGGATCACCGGATGGGGATGCGGGCGGACCGAGGACGATCGGCGATGACCGGCGGCTCGATCCGCCGGTCGCAGTGAGGAATGCTCAGCGCAGGCGGTCGCGGGACCGCCGGCGTCGCAGCGCGCCGAACAGGACGTCGGGGGACGCCGTCGGGAACGCGTGCGAGCTGGTCATGCGAGCAGCCTAACCGGCCGGCCCGGGGGCGGCGCAAGGCCGTACCCGGGCCGGCCGGCCGGCGTACCCGAAATCTCAGGCCGGCGTGCCGACGGCCTTGCGGTAGCGCTCGGCCCGCCGCCGCACCTGGGTGTACGCGCTGGTCAGGCCCATCGCCCGGCGCACCTCGACCAGGGTGCGGCGCACCTCGGCCCGGGTCCGCTCGGTGCCCTCGAAGATCAGCTCGTCGACCAGGCCGCGCTGCCCCTCGAACCGGGCCCGCCGCTCCCGCACCGGGTCGAGGAACCGGTTGAGCGCGCCCGCCAGTTCCTCCTTGACCTCGACGTCGCCGACCCGGCCGGCCCGGTAGCGCGCCTTCAGCTCCTCGACCTTCGCCCGATCCGGGTGGAACACGTCGAGGTACGCGAAGACCGGGTTCCCCTCGACCGTGCCCGGCACGTCGGCCCGGACCCGGTTCGGGTCGGTGTACATCCCCATCACCTTGCGCCGCACGGTGGCCGGGTCGTCGGAGAGCGCGATGGCGTTCCCCTTGCTCTTGCTCATCTTCCCCGCGCCGTCGGTGCCGACCAGGGTGGGCGTCTCCGACATGATCATCTCCGGCACCGGGAAGACCTCTCCGTAGAGGTGGTTGAAGCGCCGGGCGATCTCCCGGGTCACCTCCACGTGCGCGGCGTTGTCCTTCCCCACCGGGACGACCTGCCCCTTCACGCAGAGGATGTCGGCCGCCTGGAGGACGGGATAGCCGAGCAGCCCGTACGGCATCTCCTCCTTGCCGGCGTCCCGGCTCATCTCCTTGAGCGACGGGACCCGTTCCAGCCGGGGCACGGTGACCAGGTTCTGGAACAGGGTGTTCAGGTCGCCGACCTCGGGGATCGCCGACTGGAGGTAGAACGTGGCCCGGTCCGGCTCGACGCCGGCGGCGAGGATGTCGGTGACCATCTCGCGGGCGTTGTGGGAGACCTGCTCGATGTCCTCGCGGCTGTTCCGCGTGGTGAGCATGTGCAGGTCGGCGATGATGAAGAAGCTCTCGTAGCGCTGGTGCAGCTTCACCCGGTTGGCGATGCTGCCGACGTAGTGGCCGAGGTGCAGCCGCCCGGTCGGGCGGTCACCGGTGAGCATCCGTGCTGCGGACATGGTCGTACGCCTCTCGTTGCTGGTCGGTGGAGGACGCGCGGGCGCGCGGAGGAGACCCGGGATGTGCCCGGATCAGTGGGGGTGGCTCGTCAGTGCGAGCGCCGCCATCGCCCGCCGGCGCGGAACCGCAGCCCACCGGCACGGAGGACGTCGAGGATCTGCTCCCGACCGTCGTCGACACGGGCCGGGAGAACCGGAGCGGCAGCCGCCGGGAGACCGTCGAGGGTCTCCGGGGCGCAGGTGCTCGGCCGGACCATGCCTGACACGGTAGCCGGTCCACCGCCGTGCGCGCAGACCGGAACGCGCGACGGCCCGACCGGCCGCCGCGCGTCGCCCGCCCTGTTCAGCCCCGCCGGTAGCTCTCGGCGTAGTAGTTGCCGACCTGCTCGCGATACTCGGCGCGACCGACGTCGTCCGGATCGAAGGCCGGGGACTCCTTGACCTGCTCCCGGGTCCGGTCCACGTGCACGACGCGCTCCAGGTGGTCGACCCGGGCCACCGTGCCGACCGGCAGCAGCACCTTCCGGCCGAAGATCCACGGCCCGGTGTCCACCACCAGGTAGCCGGCGCCGGCGTCGTCGCTCGCCTCGTCGATCGCGCCGATCCGGCCGTCGGCCGCCTCCACCCGGTAGCCGGTGAGGTCGATCGGGGTGCCCGGGCCGGGCGCGTCGGGGCCGTCGTCGGCGGCGCCCGCCGACCGCTGCCGCGGCACGTCGTCCGGGCGGGTCTGCTCGTAGCCGCCGGCGAGGGCGGACGGATCCCGCCAGGTCCACGGATTGAACGGCTGCATGGTGGCCACCTCCGGGTGTCGTCGTGTCGCCACTCCGAACAGTGCCCCGAGGCCGATTGGGGGAAACACGAAAGCAATTCCAAATTCATCGGGGTGCGTATATGCGAGATACCTCATAGTCGGTGCCCGCCGATCGACTCTCCTGCTGCCGCCCAGGTGGCGGGCCGTGCCCCGGCCGCTCGACACATCCGGAAACGGGCCGGAGTGGTCACCACGCACATTCGTCCGGCCCGGCGCCGACACCATTCTGGTCCCGCACCCGTCGGCACCAGGAAAGGGAATGCAAATGCAGCGGCTCATTCGACGAATCGGCATCGCGGCGGCCGTGGCGGCCGTCCTGGTCGGGGTGGCGGGCACCGGCGCGCAGGCCGCGGTGGTCAACCCGTACACCCCGGAGGCGCTCTGCGGCCTCGGCTTCGTCGCCGTCGACCAGGACCCGATCCACGACACCGCCACCGGCGCGCGGCTCGGCACCGTCCACCTGCTGCGCAACCCCCTCACCGGGTACGGCTGCACGGTGACCCTCAAGTCCGCGTACGTCGGCACGCTCACCGGGACCCGCGTCTACCTGGACCCGGAGTGGACCGCCTTCGGCGTCGACGAGGGCAGCCGGCGCTACGCCGCCGGTCCGGTCCACCTCTACGTCGGCGGGGGCTGCGCGATCTGGGGCGGGTCGATGACCGACCCCGCCGGCACCGTCCACCACCACGACCGGGCGAACCCGGCGATCGGCGGGGCGGTCACCTGCTTCTGAGCGACCGTGCGGGGGCCGGTTTCGCGCGGCGCGCGGGCCGGCCCGCCGCTACGTTCGCCTGGTGGGCAGGATGCGAGGCATTCACGAGCGGCCGGTGGGGCTCACCTACCAGCCGGACCTGGTCGACGACGACGAGGAGCGCTCCCTGCTCGCCACCCTCGACGCGTTCGACTTCCACGAGGTCCGGATGCACGGGCAGATCGCCCGGCGCACCGTCCGGCACTTCGGCTACACCTACGACTACGGCTCGTTCCAGCTCACCGCCACCGAGGCGCTGCCGGTGGCGCTCCGCGGGGTGCGCGAGCGGTGCGCGGCGCTCGCCGGTGTCGACCCCGAGGCGCTCGCCCAGACCCTGGTCACCCGCTATCCGCCCGACTCCGTCATCGGCTGGCACCGCGACGCGCCCGCCTTCGGGCCGACCGTCGTCGGTCTCTCGCTGGGCTCCGCGTGCCTGTTGCGGTTCCAGCGCGGCACCGGGGAGAACCGCCGGGTGTACGAGCTGGAGCTGGCGCCCCGCTCCGGGTACCTGCTGACCGGGGCGGCCCGGTCCGCGTGGCAGCACAGCATCCCGCCGGTCCCGGCGCTGCGCTACTCGCTGACCTTCCGCATGCTCCGGCCGACGCGCTCCTGACCTGACCTGGGCCGACGTGCCGCTGGCATACTGGCCAGCCATGGTGTTGTCGCGTGGTTGGTCGCTGTTCCTGGTCGGGGTCGGAGTCTGGACCTGGGTGATCTGGCCGAGGTTCGCGGTCGCCATCTGGAACGACCCGCGGGCGTGGTCGGCCGGCACGGTAGGCGAGGGCAGCCCCACCGGCTTCCTCTGGGTGCACGCGTTGCTCATCGCGGCCTCGCTGGCCATCGGAACGACTGTCGGGGTGCTCGGCATCCGGGGCTGGCTCGCGTCCCGCCGCCGGCCGACCGACTGAGTGCTCCCGGGTGGGCGCGTCCGGACGGCGTTCGGCATCGCCGGCTCCGCCGCCCGAGGCGCTGTGTCTCCCATGCGCGGGCGGTTTTCGGCCGCCGCGCGGGGGATTCCGCCGCCGCAGCGCCGCTGGGCAGGCCAGATAGCTCTACGGTGATGATGTGACGCGGGACGCCACCCCCCGATTTGACGATCAAACCCGAACCCGCGTAACTTTCTCTCTGCCAGCGCGGAACGGGGCAAACGGGACGAAGGCCCCGGGTTCACCGACCGGGCTCGGCACCCGGAACCGCCGAGGTTGCACCTCGACGGAGCCGGATCGGGCGGGGCTCACCGAAACGCCGCAGGGCGGATTTGGTGGAGCGGAACCGACCGGGTAAGGTTGACGACCGGCAGGGCACCGGGCGAGCTAGCGGGAGACCGCAGCGGCCGGCCTGCCAAATCCGATGACCAGCAAGGCGGTTTTGCCGCTGCGCGAGTTCAGCGGGCGCCGACCCGTACGAAGCGTGACAGACCGGGACACACGGTTTGACACGGCGGAGACGGTGAGGTAACGTAGTAAAAGTGCCCGCCGCGAGAGCGGCGGGTGCGGACGAACGAAATGCCCCGGACGGGGGTCCTACGGAGTGGGGCTTTCGGATGGTGTGTG
>NZ_MUYZ01000323.1:0-7584 GCF_003013775.1 Micromonospora sp. MH33 | reverse complement strand
CCGGTCGCTGGCGCGGCTGGCGGAGCCTCGCCGCCGAACTGCCCGAACCGCACGCCGCCCTGGCCGGGCGGGCGCTCGCGGTGGTCACCTGGCGGCGCACCCACCGCTGGTGCGGCGCGTGCCGGACCGAACTGGCCGACGTGCCGGGCGAGACCGCGCGACGCTGCCCCGCCTGCGGGCTGACCGGGTTCCTGCCGCTCTCCGTCGCGGTGCTGGTGGCGATCACCCGCCCCGGCCGGGCCGGCGGCCCCGACGAGCTGCTGCTGGTCCGGCACGCGTACGGGCCGACCGAGCTGTGGGCGCTGGTCGCCGGATTCGTCGAGGCGGGCGAGTCGCTGGAGGCGGCCGCCCACCGGGAGGTCGCCGAGGAGGTCGGGCTGGCCATCGGCCGACCCACCTACGTGGACAGCCAGCCCTGGGCCATGTCCGGGCCGGGCACCCTGCTCGCCGGCTTCACCGCCACCGTCACCGACCCGGCGGCCGAGCCGGTGGTCGACCCGAGGGAGCTGACCGAGGCGCGCTGGTTCCCGGTGGACGCGCTGCCGGCCGAGCTGCCCCCGGCGTACTCCATCTCACGCTGGTTGATCGACGCGGTCGCCGGGCCGCACTGAGGTCAGATCCCCAGCAGGGTCCGCAGGTGGCGGGGCGGCGGGCAGTCGTGCGCCAGCATGGCGTCGTGCCAGTCGCGCGGCGACACCCCGTCCGGCCGGGCGCGGGCGATGTCGGCCATCTCGCTGTAACCGACGAAGTAGGTGGAGAGCTGGGTGGAAGTGAGCAGCGCCCGCCGCCACTTGCCGGCCGCCTCGCCCTCCTCCTGGAAGCCGCGCCCGGTCATCAACGCCATGGCCTCGGACTCGGGCAGGTCCTCGCAGTGCACGAGCTGGTCGAGCAGCGCGTTGATGGTCATCCGGAGCTGCATCTTGAGCTGCTGGAGCCGGACCGGCAGCCCGCCGAAGCCGAGCCCGGCCATCAGCTCCTCGGTGTAGACCGCCCAGCCCTCGATGAACACCCCGGACTCGGTGAGCGCGCGGACCCGGGTCGGGCCGGCGTACCGGCGGGCGTGGGCGAGCTGGAGGAAATGGCCCGGCATCGCCTCGTGCACGGTCAGGTTGCGGATCATGTGGTCGTTGTATTCGCGGTAGAACGACTCGACCCGCTGCGCCGGCCAGTCCGCCGGGGTGGGCGCGATGCAGTAGAAGGTCGGCACGTCGGCCGTCTCCAACGGGCCGGGCGAGTCGCAGTAGGCCACCGCCACGCCCCGGGCGAACTCCGGCATCTCCTGGATCACGCACGGGTCGTCGACCAGGCTGATCAGGTCGTGGGCCCGGACGAAGTCGCTCGCCTCGTCGAGGGTGACCGAGGCGAGGTCGACGATGGTGGCGTCGTCCGGGTGCTCGGCGGCGAGCAGGTCCAGCGCCCGGCGTACCGTCTCGTCGTCGGCCGGGCCGCCGACCAGCTCGACGGCCGCCGCGCGGATCTCCGCGGTGACCCGGTCGAGGTTGTCCCAGGCGCGGCGCTGGATCTCCGCGGCGCTCAGCTCGGTGTCGAGGGTGTGCCAGAGCCGCGCCTCCCAGCGCCGCCGGCCCAGTCGGGGGTCGCGCCCCGGGCCGGCGTCGGCGGCCAGGCCGATGCGCAGCCAGGCCACGAACTCCTCCAGCGCGGCGATCGCCGCGGTGGCGGCCGGCTCGACCCGGTCGTGCAGCGCGGGCGCCTCGGCGAGCAGCCCGGGCACCTCGTCGCGGATCAGCGCCGCCGTGCCGGTGAACTGCCCGACCGCCGTCTCGGCATGGATCCGCGGCATGTCGCGCAGCGTCGCGCGCGCGGTCGCCAGCGCGTCGGGTACGGCCGCCAGCCGCCCGGCCAGGTGGGTCAGCCGCTCCTCGACCGGCGCGTACGGGCGGGCCATGAGGGCGTGCAGCAGCGGACCCGGGTTGTGCCGCAGCGGGTCCCACTCGTGGCCGCGGATCTCGGTCGCCTCGAACAGCCCGCGGTCGACCATGCTGCTGAGCAGCGCGTGGTCGACGCGTTCCTCGACGTCGAGCGCGTCGGGGTCGATCTCGGAGAGCGCGTCGGCCGCGTCCTTCAGCATCGCCTGGTCGGCGGCGAGGGCGTCGGCCGACAGGTCGGGCAGCCGGTCGTCGTACCGGTGGTCCCCGGCCGAGGTGGCCAGCCCGGGCCGGCTCTCCAGCAACGCCTCCACGATCCGCTCGGCGAGCGGCACGAACGACTCCATGCCGACGACCCTACCGATCTCCGCCGACGTTTCCGGTGCCGCCGGCGCGGGCGCGGCCCGTCCGGTCAGCCGGTCCGGTCCGGGGCGGCGCGTTCGGCGGCGCGGACGGCCTCCGCGTACGCCAAGGCGGCGCGGCGGAGGGCGGCCTCGGGGTCGATGCCGGCCTGTCTCGCGGCGGCGACCGTGGCCAGGAGGCCGGCGCCGAGTCGCGCCTCGGGGTCGACCTGGGATTCCGCCAGGGGTGGGGGGACCGCCAGACCGATGCGGCCGGCACGGTCCAGGATCTTCGCGGCCAGGGCGAGCGCCGGCTGGCTCAACGCGATGCCGTCCAGCACCGACTCGCGGGTCTTCTCGGCCCGCTTGATCCGTTCCCAGTTGGCCTCGATCTCCTCGATCGAGCCGGCCTGCTCACCGGAGAAGACGTGCGGGTTGCGGCGGACCATCTTGTCGACCAGGCCGCCGGCCACGTCGTCGACCGTCCAGCGCTTCCCCTCCGGCAGGTCCTCGGCCAGCCGGGCGTGCAGCAGCACCTGGAGCAGCACGTCGCCCAGCTCCTCGCGGAGCCCGTCGGTGTCGTCGGCGCTGATCGCGTCGTACGCCTCGTAGCACTCCTCCAGCAGGAAGCCGGCCAGGCTGCGGTGGGTCTGCGCCCGCTTCCACGGGTCACCGCCCGGCGAGGCGAGCCGGTCCATCACCTCGACCGCGTCGAGCAGCCGGGCCCCCGGCGGGTCCCAGGAGCCGTACATCAGCTCCAGCTCGGCCAGGCCGGGTTGGCGGGCCAGCCGCAGCCCCAGCTCGCGGGCGAGCGCCTCGTCGCCGGCCGGGCCGGCCAGCCAGACCGCGCTGCCGTGCGCGGCCGCCGCCTCGAGCAACGCCTGCGTGGCGCCCTCGGTCACCACGCTGACCTCGGCGCCCGTCGACCGGACCGCCGTGGCCAGCTCGCTCTCCGCGCCGGCCAGCACCGGCGCGGAGCGTACGACGTCCCAGGCGGCCGCGGTCAGCAGGCCGGCCGGCAGCCGGGGCGAGGTGACCAGCAGGACGATGCGCGCGGTCATGCTCAGGGCGCCACCGACGCGCTCGGGTCGGCCGTCCCCGGCTCGGTCGACTCGGGCTCCGGGGTGGAGATCTCGGTGACCGCGGAGCCGGACTCGCCCAGCGGCACGGAGACCGCCGCCACGTCGCCCTTGAAGCTGAGCAGCGGGAAGAGCAGCGGGCGGTAGCGCGGGTTCACCGAGACGTCGTAGCCGCCGATCGCGTCGGCGAGCACCTTGCGGGTGGCCAGCGCGGACCGGAGCTGCGAACCGTCGAGCTGCCCGGCGGCGTCCGCGTCGCTGACGTCCGGCGGGATGGCGCCGGCGGAGCGGCCCGCCGCGATCACGGTCGCCAGCTCCTCCTGGGTGGGAGCCGCCTGCTCGCCGGCCGGCAGCCCGGACAGGCAGGTGTAGAACTCAGCCACCCGCTGCGGGTAGGCGGCGTCGGCCGGCAGGCCCGTCTGCTGGGCGACCTGCGCCGGGCTGACCTGCCCCTGCGGCTGGTAGCCCTTGTCGGCGGAGAGGTCCCGGCACACGTCCAGCAGCACCAGGGTGGCCACCACCTGGTCCCGGCCCGGCAGCATGGCGGAGGCCTGCTGCGCGGTGGCCGGCGAGGCGGCGAGGCCGTCCCGCATCTCGTCGAGGATCGAGGTGACCTGGTCCTCGGTGACCCGGTGGTCACCGATGTAGGCGGCGACCCCGGGCTCGGTACGGCAACCGGTGAGGGCGACGAGGCCGACCGCCACGCTGGCGACGGCGACAAGACGGCGAGCACGCATGACGGCCACTCTCTCACGGCCGGCGCCCGGCTGTGACGCCGCCCACCTCACCGCGCACCCGCCCCGGCCGGCTGCGCCGCGACCGGCTCCCCCAGCACATCGGAGAGGAGCTGCGCGCACCACTCCAGCAGCGCCTGGTCGCGCAGCGGCTCGCCGCCGACCCGGCGGGTGCTCGGCCGGGGCACGCTGACCTGGTCGAGCGCCTGCTTGTAGACCGAGTCCGGGTGGTAGCGCTTGAGCCGCAGCTGCTTCGAGTCGGGCAGCGGCAGCGGGCCGAACCGGATGTGCTTGCCCTGCATCGACACGTCGGTGAGGCCGTACCGCCGGGCCAACAGCCGGAACCGGGCCACCGCGACCAGGTTCTGCACCGGCGCGGGCGGCTCGCCGTAGCGATCCGTCATCTCGGCAACCACCTCGCGCAGCCGCTCCTCGTCGCGGGCCTCGGCCAGCTTGCGGTACATCTCCAGGCGCAGCCGCTCCACGCCGACGTAGTCGTGCGGCAGGTGCGCGTCGATCGGGAGATCCACCTTGACCTCGGTCTCCTCCTCCGCGTGCTCACCCTTGAACGCGGAGACCGCCTCGCCGACCATCCGGACGTAGAGGTCGAAGCCGACGCCCTCGATGTGCCCGGACTGCTCGCCGCCGAGCAGGTTGCCGGCGCCCCGGATCTCCAGGTCCTTCATGGCCACGTACATGCCGGCGCCCAGCTCGGTGTGCTGGGCGATGGTGGCCAGCCGCTCGTGGGCGTTCTCGGTGAGCGGCTTGTCCGGCGGGTAGAGGAAGTAGGCGTACGCCCGCTCCCGGCCCCGGCCGACCCGACCCCGGATCTGGTGCAGCTGGGCCAGGCCGAGCAGGTCGGCCCGCTCGACGATGAGGGTGTTGGCGTTGGGGATGTCGATGCCGGACTCCACGATCGTGGTGCAGACCAGGACGTCGAACTCCTTCTCCCAGAAGCCGACCATCACCTTCTCCAGCGCTTCCTCGCCCATCTGGCCGTGCGCCACCGCGACCCGGGCCTCGGGCACCAGCTCGCGGATCCGGCGGGCCGCCCTGTCGATCGACTCGACCCGGTTGTGCAGGTAGAAGACCTGCCCGTCGCGGAGCAGCTCGCGGTGGATCGAGGCGGCCACCTGCCGGTCGTCGTACGCCCCCACGAAGGTCAGCACCGGGTGCCGCTCCTCCGGCGGGGTCGCGATGGTGGACATCTCCCGGATGCCGGTGATCGCCATCTCCAGGGTGCGCGGGATCGGGGTGGCCGACATGGCCAGCACGTCGACCGAGGCGCGCAGCGTCTTCAGGTGCTCCTTGTGCTCGACACCGAAGCGCTGCTCCTCGTCGATGATGACCAGCCCGAGCTGCTTGAACCGGGTGGCCGACTGGAGCAGCCGGTGGGTGCCGATGACGACGTCGACTGTGCCGTCGGCGACCATCTCCAGCGTCCGCTCGGTCTCCTTCGGCGTCTGGAACCGGGAGAGCTGCCGGATGCTGATCGGAAACTGGCTCATCCGCTCGGCGAAGGTGTTGTGGTGCTGCTGCACCAGCAGGGTGGTGGGCACCAGCACGGCCACCTGCTTGCCGTCCTGCACCGCCTTGAACGCCGCCCGGACCGCGATCTCGGTCTTGCCGTAGCCGACGTCGCCGCAGATCAGCCGGTCCATCGGGACGGTCTGCTCCATGTCCCGCTTGACCTCTTCGATGGCGGCCAGCTGGTCGGGCGTCTCCTGCCAGGGGAAGGCGTCCTCCAGCTCGCGCTGCCACGGGGTGTCCGGGCCGAACGAGTGCCCCTTGGACGCCTTCCGGGCGGCGTAGAGCTGGATCAGCTGGGCGGCGATCTCGCGGACCGCCTTGCGGGCCCGGGCCTTGGACTTCTGCCAGTCCGAGCCACCCATCTTGTGCAGGGTGGGCTGCTCGCCGCCGACGTAGCGGGAGAGCTGGTCGAGCTGGTCGGTGGGGACGAAGAGGCGGTCGCCGGGCTGGCCGCGCTTGCTCGGCGCGTACTCGATGACCAGGTATTCCCGGCTCGCGCCGTTGACCGTGCGCTGGACCAGCTCGACGTACCGCCCGATGCCGTGCTGCTCGTGCACCACGTGGTCGCCGGCCCTGAGCTCCAGCGGGTCGATGGTGTTGCGCCGCCGGCTCGGCATCTTGCGCATGTCGCGGGTGGAGGTGCCCCGGCCGCCGGTGACGTCGTTGCCGGTGAGCAGCACGAACCGGGACGCCTCGTCGACGAAGCCGGCGGTCAGGCAGCCGCAGGAGACCAGCACGTCGCCGGGGGCGGGCGCGGCCGGCACCTCCTCGGTGAGCCGGGCGCCGAGGCCGGCGTCGCGGAGCACCTCGACGGCCCGCTGGGCGGGGCCGTGCCCCTCGAAGACCAGCGCGATCGACCAGCCCTCGCCGGCCCAGCGCCTGAGGTCGTCGACCACCCGGGCGGTCTCGCCGTGGTAGAGCGGGGCGGGCTGGGCGGCCAGGGTCACCGCGATGGCGTCGTCCGGGGTGACGTCGACCTCCGTGGGGGCGTCCTCCCAGGGCTGAGGGGCGGGCGCGGCCTCCGCCTCGACCAGGCCGAACGGGGCGAGGGTCCACCAGGGCTGACGCAGGGCGCGGGCGCGGGTCCGTACGTCGGCCAGGGTTTTGAAGGCAGCGGCGCCGAGGTCGACCGGGGCCTGGCCCCCGACGGCGGCCGCGGCCCAGCTGGCCTGGAGGAACTCGTCGGAGGTACGCACCAGGTCGTGCGCCCGGGTGCGGATCCGCTCGGGGTCGCAGAGCAGCACGTGGGTGCCGGCCGGCATGGTGTCGACCAGCAGCTCCAGGCTGTCGCTGCCGAGCAGTGCGGGGACCAGCGACTCCATCCCCTCGACGGGGATGCCCTCGGCCAGCTTGTCGAGGATCTCGGCCAGCTCGGGGTGCTCCTGCGCGAGCGCGGCGGCCCGCTTGCGCACGCCGGGGGTGAGCAGCAGCTCGCGGCACGGCGGCGCCCAGAGCTGCGGCACGCCCTCGATGGTGCGCTGGTCGGCGACGGCGAAGGTGCGGATCTCCTCCACCTCGTCGCCCCAGAACTCGACCCGGGACGGGTGCTCGTCGGTGGGCGGGAAGACGTCGAGGATGCCGCCGCGCACGGCGAACTCGCCGCGCTTGGTGACCAGGTCGACCCGGGCGTACGCCATGTCGGTGAGCCGGCGGGCGACCTCCTCCAGGTCCGCCTCGTCGCCGGCGGCGAGCTGCACCGGCTCCAGGTCGCCGAGCCCCTTGAGCTGCGGCTGGAGCAGTGAGCGGACGGGCGCCACGACGACCCGCAGCGGGCCGGTGCGGCCGTGCGCGTCGGCCGAGCCGGGGTGGGCCAGCCGGCGCAGCACGGCCAGCCGCCGCCCGACGGTGTCGGAGCGGGGCGAGAGCCGCTCGTGCGGCAGCGTCTCCCAGGACGGGAAGACCGCCACCTGCTCCGGGGGCAGCAGGCTGCCCAGCGCGGCGGCGAGGTCGTCGGCCTCGCGGGTGGTGGCCGTCACGGCGAGCACGGGACGGCCGGCGCCGCCGGCCGGCTCGT
>NZ_MUYZ01000322.1:0-7593 GCF_003013775.1 Micromonospora sp. MH33 | reverse complement strand
CACGGTCGTCGCGCATCGGCGGGCCGAGCCGGTCGGCCATCCGGGGATCGCCACCCCGCCCGCCGGGGGCGCCGGCGCGCTCCTCCAGCTCGGCGAGCTGCCGCTCCACCCGGTCGAGGTGCAGGTCGACCTGCCACTCGTCGTAGCCGTTGAAGCGGACCCGGAAGACGACGTCGTGAACCTCCTGGGAGGCCACGGGCGCGCCCACCGGCTGGCCGGCGAGTGTCGCCTCCACCCGGTCCAGGAAGGCGTCCACCTCGTCGACCTTGTATCCCCGGCGGAGCGCCTTACGCCGGAAACGCTGACCCTGACTCGCCACTATGTCTCCTGGTCTCGTACCGCTACGCCGTCACGCCGTTGCGGCGCGTGGGTCGCTGTCCCTGTCCTCGGCGGCGGCGAGCTGCCCACACGCTCCGTCGATCTCGCGACCCCGGGTGTCCCGCACCGTGGTGGACACCCCGGCGTCGCGCAACCGCCGGACGAACTCCCGCTCGACCGGCTTCGGGCTGGCGTCCCAGCGGCTGCCCGGAGTCGGGTTGAGCGGGATCAGGTTCACGTGGGCCAGCTTGCCGGCCAGCAGCCGCCCGAGCAGATCGGCTCTCCACGGCTGGTCGTTCACGTCCTTGATCATCGCGTATTCGATGGACACGCGACGCCCCGTCGTGTCCGCGTAGTCCCACGCCGCGTCCAGCACCTCGGACACCTTCCAGCGCTGGTTGACCGGCACGAGTTCGTCGCGCAGCCCATCATCGGGGGCGTGCAGCGACAACGCAAGGGTCACTGAGAGGTCTTCGCTGGCCAGTCGGCGGATGGCCGGGACCAGGCCGACCGTGGAAACCGTGATGTGCCGCTGGGACAGGCCGAGGCCCTCCGGGGCCGGGGCGACCAGCCGGCGGATCGCCGCCACCACCCGCGAGTAGTTGGCCAGCGGCTCACCCATGCCCATGAACACCACGTGCGACAGGCGCGGCGGGGAGCCGGCCACCGCCCCCGAGGCGGCCACCCCGGCCAGGTAGACGGCCTGGTCGACGATCTCGGCGGTGGAGAGGTTGCGGGTCAGCCCGGCCTGGCCGGTCGCGCAGAACGGGCAGGCCATGCCGCAGCCCGCCTGGCTGGAGATGCAGACCGTGACCCGGTCCGGGTAGCCCATCAGCACGCTCTCCACCAGCGAGCCGTCGTGCAGCCGCCAGAGCGCCTTGCGGGTGGCACCGTCGTCGCAGGCCAGCTCGCGTACCGGGGTGAGCAGGTTGGGCAGCAGCGTGCCCGCCAGCCGCTCGCGGGTGGCCGCCGGCAGGTCGGTCATCTGCGCCGGGTCGCGGACCAGCCGGCCGAAGTAGTGGTTCGAGACCTGCTTGGCGCGGAACGCCGGCTCCCCCAGCTCGGTGACGAGCGCCTGCCGGCCCGGCAGGTCCAGGTCGGCGAGGTGACGGGGTGGCATCGCGGGCCGGCGGCCGCGGGCGTCGGGGTCTACGGAGATCAGCGGGAGGCTCGTCATGGCGCGTCCAGTCTGACACGCCGAACGGGGGACGCACCTGTCCGCGGGTGCCGAATCGGCCCCGGCCGGCCGGCCGGTGCGACGCCAGCCGCGTGATTCACGCCTCAACCCGCCATCGGCACGAAGACGGCCAGCAGCAGGTACGCGGTCGGCACCGCGAACAGGATCGAGTCGAGCCGGTCCATCAGGCCGCCGTGCCCGGGGAGCAGGTTGCTCATGTCCTTGACCCCGAGATCGCGCTTGATCATGGACTCGGCGAGGTCGCCGAGCACCGCCGCGCCGGAGATCGCCATCCCGAACAGCGCGCCCCACCAGGGGGCCACGTCGAGCAGCAGCCAGAGCAGCAGGGCGCTGCCCGCGGCGGCCGCGGTCACCGAGCCGGCGAAGCCCTCCCAGGACTTCTTCGGGCTGATCGTGGGGGCCATCGGGTGCTTGCCGAAGGCCACACCGGCCGCGTAGCCGCCGGTGTCGGAGAGCACCACGGCGACCAGGGTGACCAGCACCCGCAGGTGGCCGTCGTCGGGGGCGGCCGCCAGCATCGCCGCGAAGCCGCCGAGGAAGGGCACGTAGACCGCGATCAGGGTGGCCGCGGTGAGGTCGCGCTGGTAGTTGCCGGGGCCGTCGCCCAGCCGCCAGATCATCGTGCCCAGCACGGTGACCAGCAGGCCGAGGCAGAGCGCGTCCGGGCCGGCGAACCAGGCCAGCCCGACGGTGATCACACCACCGGCGACCAGCGGCACCAGCGGCGGGTGGGCGCCGCTGCGGCGTACCGCGCGGGCCATTTCCCAGGAACCGATCGCCAACGCGGCGGCGACCACGGCGAGGAACGCCGGCAGGTAGAAGAAGAGCGGCACCAGGATCGCCGCGCCGAGGGCCAGCCCGACACCGATCGCGGCCGGCAGGTTGCGGCCCGCCCGGGAGGTCCTGGGCTGCACGGTCGGGGGACGGTCCGCGCTGGCCCGTCGCCGGCCCCTCGACCGGCGGGCCGCCGGCTGCTCCCGGTCCGGTCCGGGCTCGTCGCGCACCGCCGGGAGCTGGGTGGTCGGTTCGTCCCGTACCGGAGCGATCTGGGCGGTCGGGTACTCGTCGTCCGGCCGGCCGTGGCTCCGGTCCAGCGGGGTCGCGTCGTACCGTTCCCGCGGCTCGGCGCCCTGGCCCCGGTCACGCGGATCGTGGTCCCACGGCTCGCGGTCCACGGTCCGGAAACCGCCCGGGCCGGCCTCGCGATGGCCCCGCCCGGCGTCCACGTGGCCCGGGCCGCGGGGGGCCGGCTCGTCGCGCCAGCCCCGCTCCGGGGCCGGCGGCCCGTCGTACGGCCGGCGGCCGCGCGGCCCGTCATAGCCGTCGGACGGACGGGCGTACGGGTCAGTGGTGGGGCGGCCGGACGGACGGGCGTACGCCGCCTCCGGCCCGGCGTCCGGTCGGTGCCAGGGCCCGGGCTCCAGGTCCGTCTCCGGCCAGGGCAGCGGGGCCGGACGGTCCCAGCCGCGCGGCTCGGCGTTGCCGTAGGGGTCGGGGTGGGACATCACGCACCGGCAGGCGGTACGGGAGCCACCACATGACGCAAGACCAAGACCATCCCCTACAGCCGCGAGCAGTTCCAATTGACCGGCCCGACGGCCGGCCGATCCCCGCCGTTCACCCGGTGGTGGGCGGGAATCCTGCCGAGCCTACTGCACCCGGGAAGCCCGCACGGCCGACGCCGCCCGGCACGACGACGGCACCGGGCCGCCACCCGTGGCGGGCGGCGGCGCACCGGTGCCGTGACGGGTACGCGGGCGCTTAGACCTCGAGCAGCTCGTTCTCCTTGTGCTTGACCAGCTCGTCGACGTTGGCCACGAAGCGCTGGGTCAGGTCGTCCAGCTCCTTCTCCGCGCGCCGGCCCTCGTCCTCGCCGACCTCGCCGTCCTTGACGAGGCGGTCCAGCTCTTCCTTGCCCTTGCGGCGGATGTTGCGGACGGCGACCTTCGCCTCCTCGCCCTTGTGCCGGGCGACCTTGATCATCTCGCGGCGCCGCTCCTCGGTCATCTGCGGGAGCACGATGCGCAGCTGGTTGCCCTCGTTGTTCGGGTTGACCCCGAGGTCCGAGTCGCGGATCGCCTTCTCCATGGCGTTGATCTGCGAGTTGTCGTACGGCTTGATGATCACCATGCGCGGCTCCGGCACGGCGATGGACGCCATCTGCGGCAGCGGGGTCGGGCTGCCGTAGTAGTCGATGACGATCCGGGAGAACATCGCAGCGTTGGCGCGACCGGTGCGGATCCCGCCGAACTCCTCTTTGGCGTGCTCGATGGCACGCTCCATCTTCTCCTCTGCCTCGAGGAGGGTGTCGTCGATCACCGGTCTCCTCGCCTCCTTCTGTCGCTCGTCGTGGGTCGTGCTGGTGCTGCTGTGTCGGAGGACCGCTGTCGGATCGGCGGGCCGGTCAGGCGGTGATCAGCGTGCCGATCTTCTCACCGCCGACGGCACGGACGATCGTGTCGTCGCCCTGGGCGCCGAAGACCAGCATCGGCAGGCCGTTCTCCATGCAGAGGCTGAACGCCGCGGCGTCGGCCACCCGCAGGTTGCGGCGCAGCACCTCGGAGAAGGTGATCGAGTCGAGCTTGCTCGCCGTCGGGTCGATCCGGGGGTCGGCGGTGTAGACGGCGTCCACGCCGTTCTTGCTCATCAGCACCACGTCGGCGCGGATCTCCAGCGCCCGCTGGGCGGCCACGGTGTCGGTGGAGAAGTACGGCATCCCGGCGCCCGCGCCGAAGATGACCACGCGACCCTTCTCCAGGTGCCGGATCGCCCGCAGCGGGATGTACGGCTCGGCGACCTGGGCCATGGTGATCGCGCTCTGCACCCGGGTCTCGATGCCCTCCTTCTCCAGGAAGTCCTGGAGGGCCAGGCAGTTCATCACGGTGCCCAGCATGCCCATGTAGTCCGCGCGGGCCCGGTCCATGCCGCGCTTCTGCAGCTCGGCGCCGCGGAAGAAGTTGCCGCCGCCGACCACCACGGAGACCTGCACGCCGCGGCGCACCACGGTGGCGATCTGCCGGGCGATGGCCTGCACGACGTCGGGGTCGACGCCGATCGCGCCACCGCCGAAGACCTCACCGGAGAGCTTCAGCACCACCCGGCGGGCCCGACCGGGCGGCGGGGCGGTGGGATCATCCGCCGCCAGGCTCCGGTCACTCACAACCTGCGTCATCCGACCCGCCCCTTCCATCGCGCACCTCGTGGGCGCCGCGTACCGCGTACCTGCCGCTGCCGACCCTATGTGACGAGGAGGCCGCGGTGCCTGTCACGTACACCGGCGGCCTCCTCGTCGAAGATTTCCCTGCGCCCGGGCGCGTCATGCGCCCGGTGCGGCGGCTCAGGCCTGGCCGACCTCGAACCGCACGAAGCGGGTCACCTCGATGCCGGCGTCGGCCAGCAGCTGCTTCACCGTCTTCTTGTTGTCGGCGACCGACGCCTGCTCCAGGAGGACGAAGTCCTTGAAGAAGGCGTTGACCCGGCCCTCGACGATCTTCGGCAGCGCCGCCTCGGGCTTGTTCTCCTCGCGGGCGGTCTGCTCGGCGATGCGCCGCTCCGACTCGACGGTCTCGGCCGGGACCTCGTCGCGGGTCAGGTACTTCGGACGCATGGCGGCGATCTGCATGGCCACGCCGCGGGCGTCCGCGTCGCCGGCCTCATCGGCCTTGCCCGAGTACTGCACCAGCACGCCGACCGCCGGGGGCAGGTCCTGGCTCTTGCGGTGCAGGTAGACCGCGGTGGTGCCGTCGAGCTTGGCGAAGCGGTTGAGCACCAGCTTCTCGCCGATCTTGGCGGACTGCTCCTGGATCAGGTCGGCCACGCTCTTGCCGTCGATGGTGCTGGCGAGCAGCTCCTCGGCGTTGGTCGCGCCGCTGGCCACACCGTGCTCGACCAGCTGCTGGGCCAGCGCGATGAAGGCGTCGTTCTTGGCGACGAAGTCGGTCTCGCAGTTGAGCTCGAGCAGCGCCTGGCCGGCGTGGGCGATGAGGCCGTTGGCCGCCGTACGCCCGGCCCGCTTGCCGACGTCCTTGGCACCCTTGACGCGCAGGATCTCGATGGCCTTGTCGAAGTCGCCCTCGGCCTCGGTCAGCGCCTTCTTGGAGTCCATCATGCCGGCGCCGGTGAGGTCGCGGAGCTTCTTGACGTCCGCGGCGGTGAAGTTGGACATGACTCTCTCTTCGGTGTTTGAGACTGCGTGGGATGGTCTGGCTGCCGGTTACCCGGATCCGGGCCGGTTCTGCCCGGCGTACCCGTCGCGCCCCACCGACCGCGAAATCGGACGGTGGGGACGCGACGGCGAGATCACTCCGCGGCGGCGGTCGCCGGCTGCTCGGTAGCGGTCGCCGGCTGCTCGGCGGCGGTCGCCGGCTGCTCGGCGGCGGTCGCCGGCTGCTCGTCGGCCTTCTTCGGCTCCTCGAGCAGCTCGCGCTCCCACTCGGCCAGCGGCTCGTCGGCGCCGACCTGGCCCGGCTCGGGCTTCTCGTCGGCGCCACGGCCGCGGCCCGAGCGGGCGATCAGGCCGTCGGCGACGGCGGCGGCGACGACCTTGGTCAGCAGCTCGGCCGAACGGATCGCGTCGTCGTTGCCCGGGATCGGGAAGTCGACCTCGTCCGGGTCGCAGTTGGTGTCGAGCACGGCGATCACCGGGATACCCAGCTTGCGGGCCTCGTCGACGGCGATGTGCTCCTTCTTGGTGTCGACGATCCAGACCGCGGCCGGAAGCTTCTGCATGTCGCGCAGACCGCCGAGGGTCTTGGTCAGCTTCACCTTCTCGCGGGAGAGCTGGAGGGTCTCCTTCTTGGTGTAACCGGCGGCGGTGCCGCTCAGGTCACCCAGGGCCTCGAGCTCCTTCATCCGCTGGAGCCGCTTGTACACCGTCTGGAAGTTGGTCAGCATGCCGCCGAGCCAGCGGTGGTTGACGTACGGCTGGCCGACCCGGGTCGCCTGCTCGGCGATGGCCTCCTGGGCCTGCTTCTTGGTGCCGACGAAGAGGATGCTGCCGCCCCCGGCCACCGTGGTACGCACGAACTCGTACGCCTTCTCGATGTAGTCGAGGGTCTGGCGCAGGTCGATGATGTAGATACCGTTGCGCTCGGTGAAGATGAAGCGCTTCATCTTCGGGTTCCAACGCCGGGTCTGGTGCCCGAAGTGGACACCGCTCTCCAGCAGCTGGCGCATGGTCACGACGGCCATGGTGGGTACTCCCTGTTCATCCCTGGTTGTCCCGTCCGGCCGGCGGCCGGACGCCTGGCGCCCGGTCGCCGGCCAGGGTGGGCCCGATCAAGACCGGGACCAGGGAGGCCGTCGCCCCACGAGAGGTCCGTGGAGAGGGCGCGCGAGGTCGACCGCGCGAGGCGGTCGCCAGTCGACCAGTGTACGCGCCTTCTCGGCCCCCCGGTCCCGGGGTTCGGGAACCCCCATCCCGCCCCTTTCCGGACGCCCGGCGCCGGCACGCCGAGGCCCGACATCCGGGACCGGCCCGGTTACCCGCCGGCCGACCGGGTCAGGGGGCGGCGGGCGCGCCCCGCCGCCGGACCTGGTCTGCGGGCGGCGGGGCGGCGCGGACCCTGGACCGGGTCAGCGGGCGGCGAGGGCGGCCGCGAGGAAGAGCACCAGTCCGACCGTCAGGTAGGCGGTCGGCGGGCGGAGCCAACCGCGGCTGCCGTCGGCGAGGGCCAGCCCTCCGGTGCGCAGCCCGTACAGGCCGGTGCCGAAGATCGGCAGCCCGACCACCAGGAACGTGCCCACCACGACGTGCGAGGTGGAGACCGGGTCTCCGACCAGGCCGCGCAGCAGTACGCGCAGCGCCGGGATCTCCAGGACGAGCACCATCACCGCCAGCAGGACCGCGAGCGCGGGACGGCGGGTCCGGTAGACGCCGTCGCCGGGCGGCGGACCGTCGAGCCGGGGCGCGACCGACGGCATCGGGCCGGTCGGCATCTCCAGCGGGTGCGGGGCCGGCCCGGCCGCCAGTTCCGGCCCGGGGACGCCCGGCCGCTCTCCGACGACCAGCGGGGTCGCCGCGCCGGGACCCGGCCGGTCCCCCACGGTGATCGGCGTCGCGCCGGCGTGGGCCGGCT
>NZ_MUYZ01000321.1:0-7599 GCF_003013775.1 Micromonospora sp. MH33 | reverse complement strand
GGCGCCGCCCAGGCCCCCACCCGGCCGCCACGCGTCGCCCTCGCCCAGCCAGGCGCCCAGACCGTCGCCGCGCCGGCCGACCGCCACCATCCGGTCCCCCGCCCGCACCACCCGCTGCAGGTCCTGGTCCGCGTCACCGCCCGGCAGCACCGCGCGCCGCCAGGCCGACCCGTCCGCCGAGGTCCACACCACGGCCTGAGATCCGGTACGCCCCGACGGCAGCACCGAGCCCACCATGAGCCATCCCGACGCCGTCGCCGCGCCGTCCGCCACCCAGGGCCGGCCGGTCGCATCCGTGGCCAGCCCCGGCACCGCGCTCACCAACCGGAACTCCGACCCGTCCGGGGACACCCAGGCCGCCGCACCGGTCGCCCGGTTGCCGGAGAGCAGCCAGCCCCGGGGCCCGCCCGCGATCCGGCCCACGTTCACCGCGTCCGCGCCACCGAACACCTCGAACTCGGCCGGCACCTCGACCAGCGAGCCGTCCGCCACCTGCCGCCAGGTGCTGATCCGCGGATTGCCGTGCACCCCGCCGCTCTTGCCACCCACCGCGCCCAGCCGGCCGTCCCGGCAGCCCGCCGCCGTCAACATGTTCTCCACGCCGTAGGGGCTGCGCGGCACCGGCCGCAGCGGAGTCCAGGTGGCCGCGTCGGCGCTCGACCAGGCCGCCGGGTGCGTCACCCCCGCGGCGTCCACCACCGCGCCCACCACGAACCAGCGGCCGGCGCAGGAGGCCACGTCGCGCAGCGCCAACCGGCCGGACAGGCCGGACGGCATCGGCAGGGTGACCGGCTGCCAGGCCGGACGCAGCGGCTCGGGCTCGGGCGCCGGCTCGGCCCGGCCGGACGAACGGCAGGCAGCGAGCAGCACCACGAGCAGGCCGAGCACCGCCAGCGGACGCCGCATGGCGGCGATCGTATCGACCGGGCCCGACACGGGGAACCCGCCGATCCGGGCCGGCGGCCGGTACGCCGTCAGGAGGCGGGCTGGGCCACCTCGCCGCCGGCGGTCTCGGCGAGGATCCGCTCGGCGACCTCCTTCATGGTCATCCGGTGGTCCATGGCGGTGCGCTGGATCCACTTGAACGCCTGCGGCTCGGTCATCCCGTACGTCGTCATGAGCGCGCCCTTGGCCCGCTCGACGGTCTTGCGGATCTCCAGCCGGTCGGTGAGGCCCGCGACCTCCGCCTCCAGCGCGGCGATCTCCGAGTAGCGGGACAGCGCGATCTCCACGGCCGGCACCAGGTCGCTCTTCTGGAACGGCTTGACCAGGTAGGCCATCGCGCCGGCCGCGCGGGCCCGCTCCACCAGGTCGCGCTGGCTGAACGCGGTCAGGATGATGACCGGGGCGATCCGCGCGCCGGCGATCCGCTCGGCGGCGGCCAGCCCGTCCATGATCGGCATCTTGATGTCGAGGATGACCAGATCCGGCTTCAGCTCCTCGGCGAGCTTGACGGCGGTCTCGCCGTCACCGGCCTCGCCGACCACCTCGTAGCCCTCTTCCACCAGCATCTCAGCCAGGTCCAGCCGGATGAGCGCCTCGTCCTCGGCGATCAGAACGCGCTTGCGCTCGGCATCCGTCTGCATCTCGGCCACGAGCCACTCCCACCAGTTCAAGCCCGACACCGCCGTGCCGGGTGTCGTCGCCCTTAGCGTAGTGGGTAACCTATGGCACGACGCGAGAGCGTCGGGCGAGCCTGTCCCCGTATTCCAACCGGTAGAGAAACGGAGCTCAAACCTCCGACAGTGTGGGTTCGAATCCCACCGGGGACACCGAAAGTGTCGTACGGGCGTCCGAAGATGGCCCTGTGCATCCACCCGAGATACGCGCCCGAGCCCGACGGCTCTACCTGTCCGGCGCGACCGTCGCGGAGGCGGCCCGCGCCGTCGGGGTCTCCTATCCGACCGTCCGACAATGGTGCAAGGTCCGACCGGAGCCGAAGCAACGGGGCACCGAGTCGCGCTGCATCCGCTGCCGGTCCGACGTCGACAATCCGACAGACCTGGCGCAGTACGCCTACCTGCTCGGCCTCTACCTCGGCGACGGGCACCTGGTCACCACCGCGCGGGTGCCGGTGCTCCGGGTCTCCTGCGCCGACGCCTGGCCCGGCCTGATCGCCGCGTGCGAGCAGGCGATGAGGAACGTCCTCGCCGGCGCCGTGCAGCGCGTGCGGCACCAGGGCTGCGTCGTGGTGCAGAGCTACGGCAAGCACTGGCCCTGCCTGCTGCCGCAGCACGGACCGGGCAAGAAGCACGAGCGCCGGATCGTCCTGGCCGACTGGCAGCGGACCATCGTCAAGGCGCACCCGGGCGACTTCCTCCGTGGCCTCTTCCACTCCGACGGGTGCCGGTTCGCCAACCGGGTGGTGGTGCGCGGAAAGGAGTACGTCTACCCGCGCTACATGTTCACCAACGAGTCGGCGGACATCATGGGCCTCTGCCAGTGGGGTCTCGACCTGCTCGGCATCGCCTGGCGGATGAACCGGCGCAACTCGCTGTCGGTGGCGCGGCGGGACGCCGTGGCGGCGCTGGACCGCCACGTCGGCCCCAAGACCTGACCCTCCTCAGAGCACCGCGAGCGCCTGCGCCAGGTCGGCGCGCAGGTCCTCCGGATCCTCCAGCCCGACCGACAGGCGCAGCAGCCCGCCGCACGGCTTGGCGTCGCTCTCGACCGGCCGGTGGGTGAGCGAGGCCGGGTGCTGGATCAGCGTGTCGACGCCGCCGAGCGACACGGCGTGGGTGATCAGCCGGCAGGCGCCGGCGACGGCGGCCGCGGCGGGGGCGCCGCCGCGTACCTCGAAGGCGAGCAGGCTGCCGGGGCCGGACATCTGCCGGCCGACGAGCCCGGCCGGGTCGCCGACGGTGGGGTGGTGCACCCGGGCGACGGCGGGGTGGTCCGAGAGCCAGGCGGCGAGTTTCTCGGCGCCGGCCTGCTGGGCGCGGACCCGCAGCGGCAGGGTCTGCAGGCCGCGGTGCAGGAGGTAGGCGCCGAGCGGGTGCAGGACGGCGCCGGTGACGGCGCGGACCTGGCGCAGCCGGGCGGCCCAGTCGGGGGCGCAGGCGACGACGCCGGCGAGGACGTCGCCGTGGCCGCCGATGCTCTTGGTGGCGCTGTGCAGCACGAGGGCGGCGCCGTGCCGGGCGGGTCGCTGGAGCACCGGGGTGGCGACGGTGTTGTCGACGAGCAGCGGGACGTCGCCGGCGGCGGTGGCGAGGGCGGCGATGTCGACCAGGTCGAGGGTGGGGTTGGCCGGGGTCTCGACGACGACCAGGGCGGTGTCGGGGCGGATCGCGGCGGCGACCTGGCCGGGCCGGGCCCAGGTGACCTCGGTGCCGAGCAGGCCGGTGGCGAGCACGTGGTCGGTGCCGCCGTAGAGGGGGCGGACGGCGACGACGTGCCGCTTGCCGTCGCGGGTGGCGGCGAGCAGGGTGGCGGTGAGGGCGGCCATGCCGCTGGCGAAGGCGACGGCTTCGGCGGTGCCTTCGAGCTGGGCGAGGGCGGTCTCGAAGCGGGCCACGGTGGGGTTCCAGAGCCGCTGGTAGACGGCGCTGCCGCCGGCGGGGAGGGTGCCGCCGGTGGCGAGGGTCTCGTACGCGTCGCCGCCGCCGGCCACGGAGGGCAGCGGGTTGGTGGTGGAGAAGTCGATGGGCGGTACGTGGACGCCGAGATCCGCGAGGTCCTCGCGTCCGGCGTGCACGGCTGCGGTGTCCACGGCGGTCATGCCGGAAGCGTCGAACATGAGTGCGTCATCGAGCAAGAGGAGCGAAGAAGATTCTGCGCCGGCCCCTTCCGGGTGAGGGAAGTTCGGGGAAAGATGTCCACATGCCTGTCGCACCGAATGATGTACGGCCCTTCGCGGCGCTGGACGACACCGACCGCGCGATCCTGGTTGAGCTGGCGGCGGACGGCCGGTTGCCGAACAACGCCCTGGCCGAGCGAGTGGGGGTGGCCCCGTCGACGTGCCTGACGCGGACCCGGGCCCTGCGCGAGTGCGGGGCGATCCGGGGGTTCCACGCGGAGGTGGACCCGGCGGCCGTGGGGCTGCCGTTGCAGGCGCTGGTGTCGGTGCGGCTGGCGGCGCACGAGCGGGCGGCGGTGGACGCGTTCCGGGCCCGGTCGGTGCGGCTGCCGGGGGTGGTGTCGGTGTTCCACGTGGCGGGCGCGGAGGACTACGTGCTGCACGTGCGGGCGGCGTCGGGCGACGCGCTGCGGGACTTCGTGCTGGACCACCTGGCGGTGGATCCGGCGGTGCACCACACCCAGACGAGTCTGATCTTCGAGCAGGCGCGCGGTTTGGGCTGACGCACCCGGGGGGAACAAATCCGGCGTGCGGCGGGTTGAGCACTGTCGTGATCGACGTACCCCTGTCTGTTCTTGATCTTGCCCCGGTGGCCGCCACCGGCAGCGCCGGCGAGGCGCTGCGGCACACGACCGAGCTGGCCCGCCGCACCGAGGAGCTGGGCTACCGCCGGTTCTGGGTGGCCGAGCACCACAACATGCCGGCGATCGCCAGTTCCGCGCCGGCGGTGCTGCTGGCGCACCTGGCGGCGCACACCTCGACAATCCGGCTGGGCTCCGGCGGGGTGATGCTGCCCAACCACGCCCCGCTGGTGGTGGCGGAGCAGTTCGGCACCCTGGAGGCGCTGCACCCGGGCCGGATCGACCTGGGGATCGGCCGCGCGCCGGGCACCGACCAGGTGACCGCGCTGGCGCTGCGCCGGACCATGGAGGGGCTGTCGGCGGAGCACTTCCCCCGTGAGCTGGCCGACCTCATGAACTACTTCAGCGGCGCGGAGCCGGGTCCGATCACCGCGACCCCGGGCAGGGGGCAGTCGCCGGCGGTGTGGCTGCTCGGGTCGAGCGGCTTCAGCGCCCAGCTGGCCGGGCTGCTCGGGCTGCCGTTCTCGTTCGCGCACCACTTCAGCGCGCAGAACACCATTCCCGCGCTCCAGCTCTACCGGCAGAGCTTCCGGCCGTCGCAGTGGCTGGAGCAGCCCTACGCGATGGTGGCGGTCAACGCGGTGTGCGCGGAGACCGATGAGCGGGCCGAGTGGCTGGCGGGTCCGGCCGGGTTGTCCTTCCTGAAGCTGCGGTCGGGGCGGCCGGAGCCGCTGGCCAGCCCGGAGGAGGCGGCCGCCTACCCGTACTCGGAGCTGGAGCGCGAGTTCGTGGCGCAGCGGCGGGAGGGTCAGGCGACCGGTTCGCCGGAGACGGTGGCCCGGCAGCTGGGCGCGCTGCTGGAGCGCACCGGCGCCGACGAGCTGATGCTGACCACGATGGTCTACGACGTGGCCGACCGGGTCCGCTCGTTCGAGCTGATCGCCGAGCGGGTGGCTGGTGGCCTGCGCCGGAAGGGCTGAAACACGCTCTTCATAGCTACGTCACCCCACCGTCGCGCGGACCGCCTAACTTTGGTGCCGGTGGTGGTACGGCATTCCCGGTCGGGACGGGTCGGGAGTGCTGCGGTGTGGTGCACCGGGTCGCCGGCGGAGCGGATTCCGCGGCCGGCGACCCGGTGCCTTCGTTCAGCGCAGGTAGATGTTCGGCGCGGGCGGGGTGCTCATGCCGTCGCCGAGGTGGAAGCCCGGGTGCGGCGGCTGGTTGTATGCGGTGTTCTGCCAGGCGATGGCGACCCGGTACTGCGGGTCGTGCATGAGCGTCGGCAGTCGCAGGCTGGTCGGGGTGGGTGTGCTGTAGATGCGCAGCGCCGTGCTGTCGGCGGTCCGCCAGACCACCTCCTCCCGCCAGTCGCCGAGGATGTCGCCGGAGAGCGCCGGGGTGGACTTGGTGCCGTTGTTCGACGCGACGCCGCTGCCGGTGAGCAGCCGGGTGTCGCCGCCGGTGCCGTACTTGTCGATCCGGGTGCCGTCGAGCAGTTCACGCACCGGGTCGCCGTCCCACCAGGCGAGGAAGTTCGCCGAGGACGGCTTGCGGCCGATGTTCTGGCCCCTGGTGTTGAGCAGGCCGTCGACGGCGGAGGACCAGGACTCCGCGCCGGGGCTGCCGGCCCAGACGTCGTCGGAGACGCCGCGGCCGTTGTCGCCGTTCGGGGCGGTCTGCCAGAGCAGTTGTCCGGTGCGCGCGTCGGCCATCCAGGAACTGGGCTTGCTGCCGTCCTCGTCGACCTTGAAGACCTCCAGGCCGGCGCGGGCCGGGTCGAGGTCGCCGAGGTGCATCGCGTCGCCGTGCCCGTTACCGGTGGACCAGAGCAGCCGGCCGTTGTCGTCGATGGTGGCGGCCCCGTACACGATCTCCTGGCGGCCGTCGCCGTCCACGTCGGCCACCGAGAGGTTGTGGTTGCCCTGGCCGGCGGCGGCACCGTTGCCGCTGGTGTTCGAGTCGAAGGTCCACCGCTTGCGGAGGGTGCCGTCGCGGAAGTCCCAGGCGGCGATCACCGCGCGGGTGTAGTAGCCGCGGGCCATGATCAGCGAGGGGCTCGGCGCCGTTCACCACGGCCCGCACCGTGTACGCCGACCCGGCGGCCGCGCCGCTGTCGAGGTAGCTGGTGGCGCCGGTGATCGGGGCGCTGTTGACCCGGGTGCCGCCGCGGTAGAGGTTGGACGACACCCCGGAGGTCTCGGTGCCGAGCAGCCGCCAGGAGACCAGGTTCCCGCTGCCCGAGCGGACGCTGGCCAGCCCCCGGTCGAGCTTCTCCATCTGCTTCGCGCCGGCGGGCGGGGTGGTGGTCGTCGGGGTCGGGGTCGGACTCGCCGAGGTGGGTGGCGGCGCGCTGGTGGGGGTGGTCGCGCCGGTGCAGGTGGCGCCGTTGAGCGCGAAGCTGGTCGGGGCCGGGTTGCTGGTGTCGTTCCAGGAACCGTTGAAGCCGAAGGTGGCGGTGCCGCCGGTGCCGACGGCGGCGTTCCAGCCGGCGTCGCGGGCGGTGACCTGGGCGCCGGACTGGCTGACCGTGGCGTTCCAGACCTGGGTGACCTGCTGCCCGGCGGCGTAGCTCCAGGTGAGCGTCCAGCCGTTCACCGGGTCGCCGAGGTTGGTGACGGTGACGTCGGCGCCGAAGCCGCCGCTCCACTGGTTGGTGATCCGGTAGTCGACGCGGCAGCCGGTGGCCGCCGCGGCGGCGGTCACCGTGGTGAGGCCGCCGGCGACGAGGGTGGCCGCCGAGGCCGCGGCGAGCAGCACGGTCCGGCGACGCGGGATGAAGGGGTGCACGAGGATGCCTTTCGCGGAGGTCAGGCACGCGACGGACGCGCCGGCCTGCCCGGACCGGCGGAGAGGGTACGTCGCGCTGACGTGACGGGGGGACGCCGTCGATCGACGTCGGTGATTCGGCTCCGCGCCCCGTCAGGGTAGGACAACGCTTTCCCGCCGCACAACCGCCGCGTCGATCCGGTGGGGGTGACCGCGCCGGAACCGGCGCCGATCGAGGGACCGCCACCGCCCGCCCGGCAACTCCCGGGTGGCGCGCTGCCCGTGGGAGGCGTCGGATGCGCCCCGTCCGGGGGGTCAGCCCTCCACGGCCGCGGCGAGCCGGCGCGGCTCCTCCGGCACGGCGGCGCCAGCACCGGCCCGGGAAACCGGGTCGACGGTCGCGGCGACCGGACCGGCGGCCGGGTCGGTGGGCGGCGCGGCGGCGGTCTCGGC